>JBHHYG010000335.1:0-3965 GCA_046757445.1 Acidobacteriota bacterium | reverse complement strand
CCTTGCCCAGACCTCTGGTACGTCCCAAGAAGATCCAGTTGGCCGCCCGATACGACGTGCCACGAAACCGCTGCGGGTCAACGAACGTCTCCAGGTAGTAGATCGGGTGCCCATAGATCCGTTGCCAGTCGGCCGGTAGCAACCGGGTCATGCGGCCCAGAATGTGCGAGGCTAGATGCTTAACCTGGACGAAAGGCAGAATCAGGAAGCGGGTGTTGTAGGCTAGAAAGCGAATGTTTTTGCGGCGAGCTTCCGCCGACCAGCCGATGAACCGGTCGCGGCAGCCCAGGTGACGTGGCGCCGAAGACCAACCCAGAGCGGCTATGGGCCTGTCGCAGGCCCAGACCAGGTACTTGAGTTGTTCGCCAACCGGCTGTGTGTATCCCAGGTAGTGATACTGTTCGATCAGGCCATTGAAGATCCGCTCCTCGGCCGTGCGGCGGCCTACCTGCCGGAATTCGAGCGGCTGCAGGTCGGACAATGCCGCCGCCAGCGGCGACCGGTCCACCAGCACCGGCGCCGGACGGCGGCGCGTCACGAAAGGGTTGGGATTGACATGCCGGACCGCAGGCAACTCGATGAAGCCCGCTCGATGCAGCTTCAACATCAGCCCGCGGCAGATCATGTCGCACAGCGAACCGTTCTCCTGCCTCCAGTTCCAGGCTTGGCATAGCTTGGCCGACAGCGCCCGTCGGCTGGCTGCAGGATGCGCGGCAATCAGATCCCGGATGAAGGCGATGTCGCCATCGCTGACACAGCGGCCCCGGTAGCGAAGCTTGACGTCCATATCCCTGAAGGATAACAACAAGATTTTCGGAACGCAAGGCCCCTGTGCAACTTTTTTTCATCCTACCGGGCGCCACTCCGAGATGGCCCGTGTCGCGGCCGGATCACCCCCGGCCAGCAACACCTGCAGTTGGTGGGCTTGCAGGGTCTTCGCCTTCTGGCTCCCACTCTCCACCCAGAAGCGAAACTTTCCCGCCGATAACCTCTTGTGAGAGAGCCAGAACCCACGGCCGTCGTAAACCAAGATTTTAATGGCCGTTGCCCTCCGGTTGCGGAATACAAACAAACAGCCTGAGAACGGATCAGCCTTCAAGTGTTCCTTGCAAACCCGTGCCAGACCATCGATGCCGCACCGAAAATCGGCTGGTTCCACTGCGACCAGAATGCGCATCTGCGGCGTGACCTGCATCATGCCGGAACACTCCACAGCCCACGGCTGAGACTCAATACATCCTGCGTGCCCACTCCCTTCAGATGGATCTTCATCCGGCAGCCCCGAGGCTGTTCCAGCTCGATGATGCATTCGGCAACTACAGGGGTTGCCGCCGGCACCCATTCCATAAAATGAAGCCGCCGGCTGTGGCTCTCGAGGCTTTTGGGAGTCGGACAACTCCATGCGCTTCTTGAGACGGCGGTAATCGAGGTGCAGTAGACGCGATGTTCGGCTCACCCCATGCCGGCCGGCAAGCTGCACCGCAGAAGCCCACAGCTCTTTTGGGATGGGTGAGCGCGGCTTCCGCTTCTGTCGCCACTGTTCCAACGACCGGCCAACATCTTCTATCGTCACTCCTGATTTGGATGCCTTCTTGGTTCTCATCAGCTGCCTCCTTATGCTTTTTAGTCCACAGCTGACGGTACCAGAAGCCTCGCCGGTAAGTCATGCACGCTTGCCGAAAAGACACGACTGCATCAGGCGCAACTGATGTACGATTTAAATCGCTCTTCGAGCTCTTGCGACGTCCTTTTTGAACAGTGGAAGGGATGGTATACTTTTTCCACATCCGGAACCTGTAACTGTGGAACAGAGACGAAGTCATGCATGTGCTGCAAGAAATTGAGCAACTCCTGACGACGCTGACCCGTGCAGAATAAGCGCAAGTACTCCAGTGGGTCGTCCGCGATCTTGGGGACGTGTTTGCCGGGATTGAGAGCACCCCGGACGTCTGTGGCGGCGAGCCGTGTATCGTCCGCAGGCGTATTTCCGTCTGGGTCCTCGTCCAAGCGCAACGCCTGGGCACCAGTGAAGCCGAACTTTTGCGGAGCTATCCCCCATTGCGGGCCGAGGATCTGGCCAATGCGTGGGCCTACACCCGTGCGCACCGGGAGGAGATCGAACAACAAATCGATGCCAACGAAACGGCGTGACCGATGGCGCGGTGCTATGCGAACCAGAACTTTCCCTTCCCAACAGTGGAGGCGTTGCGGGGCTTGGGCCACGATGTCCTGACGACTGTCGAGAGCGGCCGAGCAGGCCAAGCGATTCCTGATGGGATGTCCTGGCGTTTGCCGTGGCGGAGGACCGGGTCGTGATCACACTCAATCGACGCCATTTCATTCGGTTGCATCACACCATGCCCACGCATGCCGCCATTATCGTCTGTACGTTTGATCCCGACTTTGCCGCCTTGGCACAACGTCTCCATACGGCTCTGGAGGAGCACCCTCAGATGGCAGGACGACTGGTCCGTGTCAACCGCCCAGGAGTATGACACCAGCCCGGCCTGATTCTCAGAGTCAGCTTGCGGGCCTGCCGAATAAGGAGATGGAGCTGACGGGTGACAGCAAGGGAGCCTCTGCCAGCCCATGGAAGGCAAGATCGAAGATGCAGGCCATGGACTCGTGTAAGATGAGATCATGAAGTTTCGGATTTACACGGATACCTCGGTCCTGGGGGGCTGCGAGGACGACGAGTTCGCGGAGCACTCGGTTCTACTGATGGACAGCTTCCTCCGAGGTGAACGAGTCCTCGTGCTGTCGACCCTTACGGTGCAAGAGCTCACCGGAGCACCGGCCGAGGTCCTCAGGCGGCTTGCGGCCGTCCCTGAGGCGCACATTGAGACTCTCCAGCTTGATGCCGAGGCGAAGGAGCTTGCCGAGACCTACATCGACGCTGGTGTGCTCTCAGCCAACATGCGCGCCGATGCCCAGCACATTGCGATCGCGACCGTAGGCCGCGTCCACGTGCTGGTGAGCTGGAACTTCAAGCACATTGTTAACCTGCAACGGATCCACGGCTACAACTCCGTGAACCTCCGCAAGGGCTACCCAATGCTCGAGATACGAGCGCCACGGGAGGTGTTGTCCGATGAGTAAGACTGAAAAGAAGTTCGACGCGGTCGCGATGATGCGATCGGCCCGAGCCAAGATCTCGGCAGAGATCCAGGGCATGACCTTGGAGGAAGAGTTGAAGTGGCTCGCTTCCCAGGAGATTGATGATCCGTTCTTGAAGCGCCTTCGAGACCGTGCTGCCCAACGCGCCGATGCAGCGGACCGTCCTGTGGCCGGCCGCTGATCGGCCAGCCGTTGGGCAGACGAACTACGCGACCAGGATGCTGCCGGGGCGTGACGAGAAAGACGTGAAAACGTGTCCCTCCTGTTCTGAGCAGATTCAAGACGAAGCCATCAAGTGTCGGTACTGTCACGAGTCCTCGTGAACGACGCTGCGAAGTGGCAACAATTCCGTCGCCGGTACGAAGCGATGGCGCGCGAAGAGCAACTCCGCGCCTGGAATGGCCTGTCGGTCCCGCAACAGCAGGCGTTCGCGGCGATCATTAGGGGCCAGCCTATATCGACCTGGCGATCGCGGCCGACGAAATCGAACGGCCTGGCCTTCCTGCTCGGGTTGTTACTTGGTCCGGTCGGCCTGTGGTACAAGGGTCATTGGGCGGCAGGGTTTGCGTGGCTCGTAATGGGCATAATCGTGGGTGCGGCAACATTCCTTATCGCCGCGCCTGTTTTCTGGATTGGAATGGCGATTCACGCAGCCGTCGCCGAGCCCAGAGAGTGAACGCAAGGCGGCCGAACATCGGCGTGCAGCTGTCGGCAGGCGGTTCGTCTGACCGCATGCATCATCCCGGCGGCGCGGGAGACACGAGTCGATCTCGTGGTCGCCCTGCGCGAGGAGAGAATCCATGCAGAATATCATTCGTGAGCTTCGGTTGAGCGTGCGAAGCCTAATC
>JBHHYG010000334.1:0-3977 GCA_046757445.1 Acidobacteriota bacterium | reverse complement strand
GTCCTCGCAGCCCCTGCGCCCGCTCGCTTCACGACCCGTTGAGAAATGCGGGCTAAGGGCCAGCGCAGAAATAACTCCCCAGAGTTCGCCCCCAGATTTGGGTCAGATTTGATCGAACCAAGGGAGTAGAACCGCAGGCGTAGCCAAAGCTACGTCGAGGATTCTGCGAGTGAGGATCGGCCAAAGATGGCCCGAAGATGGGATGCGAAAATGGGCAGTTATTTCTGCGCTGGCCCTAAGACCCCGACTTTTTCTCCTTGGCGCGGCGGATTCGCTCTTCCACCCTGGAGATCGCCTCTTTCACCTTGGCGGACGCGTCGATTTTGGCCGAGTCCTTGAGGGCTGCGAGGGCGTCATCGTAGCGGCCGACCTTTTCGTAGGTGAACCCCAGATCGAAGAGGCAGGCAGCCTGTGCCGCGCTGCCGCTTTCCAGAAGGTTGACCGCTCTTTGGTACGCCGCGATCGCTTTCGCCCAATTCTCCGACGACATGTAGGCTTGACCAAGGTTGTACAGCGCGGTGCCGTCTGTGGGCTTGGCAGCAACGACATTCTCGAGCGCCTGGGCTGCTCCTTTGTACTGCTTGGCGCCCAGATAGGCACGGCCTAGCATGCTGCGGATCGCCATATCCTGCGGATCGGCGCGAACGGCCTGCTCGGCAACAGCGACCGCCTTCGTATAATCCTTGTTCTCGAGGTAGATCAGGCCGGCGAAGTAGAGTGCCAGGCGATTCTTGCGGTCCATCTGGGCAGCTTTGGTGAGGAACCCGAGCGCCTTGGTCTTGTTGCCGAGCTCGTAATAGCTGCGACCAAGCATAGCCTGGACGTTAGCCTCCGAGGCACGCGAGCCCGTCACTTTCTCGAAGTTCTCCACGGCTTTCCGCCATTGCTCCTTGTTGTAGAAGGCGGTGCCCAGAGACTTGGCGATGGCGCCTCGCTGCTCAGCGCTCTTAGCGTACTTCGAAGCCTCGCCCTCGGCCGAAATCGTGGCATCGAAGTTGCCTTGTACGAGGCGAATCTGCGCAATTGCATGGTTTACCTGGAAGCGCTCTTCATCCTCGGTAACCATTTCCTTGGCGGCTTGCAGCTCATCGAGCGCCGCCTGCGACTTGCGCTGCTTCTGCAAGGTTACGCCCAGCATGAGGTGGGCCCATCCCCACCCCTCGTACTCCTTGATGACCTGGCGAAAAAGCCTCTCGGCCTGGCCGTAATTCTCCTGAGAATAGGCCTGGTAGGCTTTCTGCCAAGTTTCATCCTGTGCCATTGCTGCGGCCGGCACCAGGAAGCTCCCGACCAGCAAGAGACTGAAGATCGCCAATAGGTGCTGTTTCGCTCTCATCGGATTACCTTCTCCACTCACCTTGCAGGTTCGACAACCGTTTGCTCCAGCTTACTGTACTAGCTGGAACTGCACGGTCACGGTGAGGATCACCTCTACCGGCCGGCCATTGTAATAGGTAGGACTGTACTTCCATTGCGACACGGCAGCGACAGCGGCCTTGTCGAGTCCCAGCCCCAACCCGCGCAGGATCTTGACATCCTTGACGTTTCCTTGGCGGTCGATGACGGCCTCGAGAATGACCACACCGGCCAGCCGCGCACGACGAGCAAGCTCGGGATATTCGGGAGCAACGTCGAGGATCTTCTCGGGGGCCTGGACGTCCCCACCGACTCTCATCGGGCCCTGATCGACGACCGGCGGGCCGCCCTTTGGGATACCGACGACAAAATCTGAGGTCGTCGGCACCATCTCGGTGTCAACGAACTCGACCTCCTCGGAGACGATAGGCTCTGGCTCGTCAGGCGTCGGGTCGGGAATCGGCACCCTGGCGGTCTTCTTCCTCGTAACCTTCTTCTTGGGCTGCTCCTTGGGCGGCTCAGGAGGCTTGTAGCGCTTGATGACCACGGCTTCCCGCTGTTGGGTCTCGGCAACGATGCCGCCAACCTCGGGGAAGACGGCGATGAATAGCAGGAAATGGAAGATCAGCGCCCCGATCCAGGCCACCTTCATCGACTGCTTGTCATCGGTGTAGATATCCTGCGCGTAGGACGAAGAGTCGAGACTGCCGTGAGTTATCTTGCTTTCTATCGGCTGGCGATCGGTCATCTTACCCTCTGCCTACATGATCCGGCCCCACTGCGCCTTCTCGGCCTCAGTGGGAATCGAGATGTTCTTGACATCGGCCTGCTTCAGCTCGTCAAAGACGTCGACCATGCATTTGTACGGCGCGGTGCCCGCCGGGTCGATAATGACGAACTTGTTCGGATTACGCCCAAGCTTCGGTTGCAGGTAGATGGCAATGTCCGACAATGCCATTTGGGTGTCATCGACGATGAACAAGCAGTCCGCCCCGCTCGGCTCGATACGAATGTGAACCGCCTCTTCAGGCGTCTGCTCGGCCTGCTCCTGTGGCTTGGGTAGCTGAAACTCCAGACCACGCGTCACTGAAAAGACCGAAGTCACCATGAAGAAAACAATCAGCAGGAAGGCGATGTCCGCCATTGACGCCGTCGGGATTTCCGGCTTTCCCCTCTCTTTCTTGAGCTTCATGCTCTGGGTCTCCTAGCCAACCGCTTCTTGCTGAGTCAGCAGGGCAATGTTCCGTACACTGGCCAGGCGGAGCTGTTCCATGACTTGATCAACGTATTGGTATTGGACCTCGGCGGCTGCCTTGATGACGAAGAACTTCAGCGAGTCCTTGGACATGATGAAGGCAGCCGAGGGGAGCAGGTCGGGAAGGTTGATCACGCGGCTATCTTCCTCGCCGTCGGAGAAGTGGATCACACCGCCAGCCTCGATGGCGATCACCGCAGCGTTCTTCGGGGTTTCGACTCGTTCCAGGCTGGTGGGCAACTCCACCACCGTGCGGTCGACGGTGATCGTCGTGGTCACCATGAAGAAGACAATCAGCAGAAAGGCGATATCGGCCATCGAGGCAGTGGGAATGTAGGATTCGGCACGCTTCGGTCGCGTCACCTTCATCTTATCGTCTCACGGTTTTGTGATCGACTCACGGGTCGTCGGGGCCACTAGGCAGCGGCGCTGCCGGGCATATCCTCCATCTCAGCGTAGGTTTCCAGCAGCACGTTTGCAGATGTCTCCATCTCGAGAACGAACTTCCCTACACGCGTTGTGAAGTAGTTGTAGGCCGCCAGGATGGGGATGGCGATGGCCAGTCCACTGGCGGTGGTAATCAGGGCCTCGGAGATACCCCTGGCCACCAGACCCGGGTTGGATAGTCCCGCACGCGCCAGTGCATCGAAGGAGTTGATCATCCCGGAGACAGTACCCAGGAAGCCGAGCAACGGGGCGATGTTCGAGACGCTAGCGAGCACTCCGAGCCCTCGTTCCAAGCGGGCCAGCTCGTGCGCCGAGGCAGCCTCGATGGTGCGCTCGATCTCGTCCTGAGGCCGCCCATATTTCAGCAAGCCAGCCTTCATGATGTTGGCGATGGGACCCTGGTACTCCTCGCAAACAGCAACCGCCTCTTTCACGTTCCGGCGCTTCAGCAGGGCGGTTCGCACGCGATCAAGAAACTCCTGGGTGTTGATCTTGGCGCGATACAGCGCCCATGCACGCTCGATGATGAAGACCAGTCCGAGGAGCGAGCATGCCAGAAGAGCGTGCATGACGGGCCCGCCCTTCTGGTAGAACTGCATAATGGTTCCGCCGGAAAGATTCACGGTTTCTACCTCCCTGTTGAACTACCTCTGGCCCCCCGGGGGAGCAATCTAGATATCGTCATACCTTACGGCTTACCCTTGCTGTCGACGAAGGGAATCCGGCCTCGAGCCGATCACCTGCCACAGCGAGAAGACAGTATCTAGCACAACCCTGAAAAAGCTGTCAACGCTTGGGTGGGATCCCAGTGGCAGGGCTCTTACACAAGTATACATTTGCCCCCGCGCCAGGGTCAACGCAACCCTAGCCACGATCCGGGGTGAGTGATGCGGGCTCTAAATGAGAGCCGGTGAGTCGC
>JBHHYG010000333.1:0-3978 GCA_046757445.1 Acidobacteriota bacterium | reverse complement strand
CGATCCGTTTCTATCGCGCTGAGGTCGACAAGCACTCCGACGATTACCAGGCCTGGTTCAACCTCTCCCAGATCTACGCCAACCGCGCCGATCACGCCGCCGCGCTCGAGCCCTTGCGGCAAGCGATCCGGGCCAAGCCGGACTTCGCCGTCGGCTACCTCTACCTGGGAAGGTCCCTGGTGGGGATCAACGACCCTGCTCTCTACGGCCAGGCGATGGAGGCGGCGCGACACGGCCTGGAGCTAGGCCCACCGCCCGAGATGCGAGCGCTCGGGCATTACGTTCTCGCCGACGTCTACAACCGCCTCGGCCGGACTGAGGCAGCGCAACGCGAGCTGTCCAAGGCGAAGGCAGCAGATCGCGGGGCCTCGAGGCGATAAGGCTCTCCGTGTAGCCATGCCTGTACGAGGAATTCACAGCTCCCGGAAGCTCGAGGAGATAGGGAGCAAGCAGCCGCAGCGCTCCTCCCTGCACATTCCGGCTCTGGTCACGACCGGGGCCGCTCTTCCTGCCCTGCTGCTGGCCTGGTGGGCTGCCGACGCTTCGGCAACTTCACCCTGGCGGCACAACCAACCCGCCACGGCAACGACCGCTATCAGCCAGGTAAAGGGAGTGAACCCGAGAGCCCAGGCGTACGTCGGATCGCGCGCCTGTGCCTCCTGCCATGAGGAGATTTTCCAGCAATGGCAGCAATCGGCCCACAACCACACCATCGACACCACCAGCGCCGGACGCGTGCTGGGGCTGTTCGTCGACCCTGGGGATCGGGACCCGCCGACCGTCACCGGGCCGACCTACCCTCGACCGACTGGCCAGGGCGGCGCGCCGCAAGTGACGGTAACCCTGCGGCGATCGGAGGGTCGTTACTGGGCCGTCTTCGACGACGCCGATGCTTTCATCAAAGCCAACTTCAAGCCCACCGCCAGCGGCCGCTACGCTTTCTCCCTCGACTACACCCAGGGAAAGCTCTTCTATCAGACCTACATGACCCGCATGCCCAACGGCGAGGTCTACATCACCCCGGTGCTCTGGGATCGATTCGAGAAGACCTGGAGGCTGGCCGGCTGGCGTCCCTGGGGCTCTGCCTGCGCCCACTGCCACGTCACCGGGCTGAAGCTGCAGACGGACCCCGAGGGCAGTGCCGGTATCTCCCCTTACAGCCGGCCGAGCCAGTTCGTTGCCCGACCCGTCGACTGGCTGGAGATGGCGGTCGGCTGTGAGATTTGTCACGGTGGCGGTGCGGCGCACGTCGCTGCGCCCACCGCAGCCAACATCGTCAACCCGGCCCGCCTGTCACACCGAGCGCAGATCGACCTCTGTGGAAGCTGTCACGGCCTGGGTGTATCCAACGCCCAGACCTACCGCCTCGGCGACCCCGTTGATCCACCGCTGAGCAACGCCGAGGTCGCGCCCGGCTCGCGCGTCAACGGTTTCTGGCCCACCGGTCAACACAAGACCTATTTCAGCCTCTACCAAGGCCACCTGAAAAGCCGCCACTGGCAGGGCGCCCACCTGACCTGTGCACCCTGCCACCGGGCACACAGCAGCGGCACTCGCTACCCGGTGGAAGACAACAGCCAGTGTACTCTCTGCCACACCGGCTACAAGCGGCGGCTCAGCGCCCATACCCACCACACTCCCGACAGCCCTGGCAGCCGCTGCATCGAGTGCCACATGCCGCGCAACAACCGCTTCACCCTGGTGCCGGGAGTGGTGCTGATGACCCACGTGAACAGTCACAACATGAGCCTTCCCGATCCCCGCGTCAACCTGGACTACGGCGTGCCTGACGCTTGTACTCAATGTCACGCCAGCGAGGGAGCCGCGTGGGCCCTCGAGCAGCTCGAGCGATTGTGGGGGCCGCCCGGCAAATAGCCCCTCACACCACGGTTTGTCGCCAGGTGGCGGAGATGGCCGGTCAGGGGCCCTTGCCCTCTTGCAGACCTGATGCTATCGGTATGGCCGTGCCCCTACTGTTTTGCTCCATGCTGCTGTTTTTGCCTCCCTGCCCGCCGGCCACCCCGGCCGTGCCGGTCGCTGGCGTCGGTGTGCCCATCCAACAACAGCACGACGCCGAGGCGCACGAGCGGCTGCTCGAGGCCCAGCGGCTGCTCGAGCAGGGACGGAGCGAGCCGGCGCTTGCGCTCCTCCAGTTGGCGCTGGCGAAGGACCCGCTGCACTCCAGAGGATGGATGCTTGTGGGCCGCTTGCTCCAGGAGAACGGCGATATCTCAGGCGCCCTGCAAGCCTATCGCAGCGCTCTCTCCCTGGATCCTCAACTGCTGCCGGCCTGGCTGCACGTCGGCACCCTGTTTCTCGCCAGCGGCCGCTATGCGGAGGCGACTGCAGCCTTCCGACAGGTAACCCCGAAAGAGCCCGACAACGCCGATGCATGGTACGGGTTGGGAGCCGCTCTTCTGCGAGCAGATCGGGCCCAGGAGGCCGTCGCGCCTCTACGGAAGGCTAATGCGTTGCACCCCGACTGGGCGCGGGTGCTGCGAGACCTGGGGGTGGCCCTGCTGGAGTCGGGGAATCCTGAGGCCGCTGCCGAGCCCCTGCGTCGAGCGGCCGAGCTGCAGCCCGATGATGCAGAGACCCGCCTGAACCTGGTTCGACTACAGGCGATCCGGGACCCGAAGGGTGCCCTCGAGGCGTTGCAAGGCCTCGTCGATGAGCACGCGGAGTTCACCGATGCCTGGCTCGAGCTCGGCGAGCAATATCTAGCCTCCGACGACCCGGAGTTAAAGGCTCGGGGGCCGGCGGCACTACGGCGGGCTCGCGAGCTCGCTCCGGACGATCCCGAGATCCACCAGAGGCTGATCGAGGCTTACTGGAAACTGGGATTCAACGAGGATGTCTACAGGGAGCTAGATCTCCTCCTCGAAAAGCATCCCGATTACGCCGCCGGGTGGGTGGTCCTCGGCAACTATCAGCTGTCCCGGAAGCGGTATGCACAGGCGACGACGGCCTACGATCACGCCCTTTCGTTGCAACCGGATCTCTCGGTGACTCATTTCCGGCGCGCCGAGGCCCTCGAGAGGCTACAACAGCCCGAGGAATCCCGGACGGCCTTTCGCAAAGCTTTGGCGCTCGATCCGAATCTGGCGATGGCCGCCGTCGGCATCGCCAGGACCTCGCTGGCCATTGGAGAACCCGAGGCGGCCCTCGAGGCACTGCAGAAGGTCTCGCCGGCCGCCGCAGCGTCGGAAGTCAACCGTTTGCGGGGCAGGTCTTACCTGCGTCTGCAGCGCTATCGCGAGGCGTCGGTGCAGCTTCGCATCGCCGTACAGCGTAACCCCGAGGACCGGGACGCTTGGGCAACCCTGGCCCAGGCGCTCGAGCGCCAGGGAGAGAGGACCGGTGCAGCCCAGGCACTCACCAGAGCGCGGGAAATCTCCCGAAAGGAGCCGGGTGCCCGGGCGGAGACGATCTCCGCAGGAGTACCCAAGCGGGGTCAGTACAACCTCCTCAGGGCGCGCGTCTACCTGCATGAGGGGCGACCACAGGAAGCCCTTCGATACCTCCGCGAGGCAATGATATTTTTTGCAGATGATCCCGAGCTGAAAAGATTGCGGGAAGAAGCCCTCGCCGCCCTCGGGCCGCGATTAGGACCCTTTACCGACGTAGCCGCGACTTCAGGGCTGACGACGGCGAACAGAAGCGGTACCCGGGAAAAGGGCTTCCTCGTCGAGACCACGGGCAGCGGCGCCGCCTGGCTCGACTACGACGGCGACGGACGGGACGACCTTTTCCTGGCGAACGGCAACGGCGTCCGCTACCTACCCCTGGGCAACGGCGGCAACGCCATGGAAGTGACAACGCGCCCCCCTGACGCCCTGATGCGGCAACTCCCGCAAGCGGGGTTCGCCAACGTCGCCGCGACAGCAGGGGTAGCGGACCTCGGCTGGGCAGGCGGGGTGGCGGTCGGCGACCTCGACAACGACGGCTGGCCGGACCTCTTCATCACCAACGGCACCG
>JBHHYG010000332.1:0-3999 GCA_046757445.1 Acidobacteriota bacterium | reverse complement strand
TTAACCGTACACGCGCTTTCCAAGCGCGCTCCTTCGGCCTCTCGGACACCTCTCCGCTAGGGCTTGCAGCATGGAACTACCGTCGTCGCCGGGGCGCGGGCAAGGCAGGGGAGTAAGGGCGCCGGTAGGTTAGCTGACGTCTTGCGTGCGAGAAGGGGCAAGCTGTGGCGTCGGGGATCTCATCATGCGCCGGACCACGGCATAGCCACCGAACAGGACACCGACGTAGAACAGATCGCCGGCGACGGTATTGCGCAGGAAGGGCAACGCCACGGCATAGCAGGTCAGTAGCCCTTGGAGAGTGTGCGGGTAGAAGTCGCGGACGGCCCAGACGCCGAAGTTGGTGACCAGGAAAAAGATGGCGGAGGAGACCAGGGAGGCGCCAATGACTCGCCGCGTCGCGACTCCGTGGCGGAAGATCACCATGCCGACGAGGGCGACCAGTATGAAGGCGCCGTAGACGTAGGGCAAGGTCGGATGTGCACCGAGAATCAGGTCGCTGGCGACGAGCGCTGCCAGCGGCGCGAAGATGGCGAAGCGGCGGCTGCCATGGGCAGCGCCGAACAGCGCCATGGCGCCGATGGGCGTGAAGTTCGGCAGATGTGGGATCAGGCGTAGTAGGGCGGCAAGGGCGATAAAGATGGTTTGCATGGTTCCGTCCGCTGGCTTTGGCCCGGCGTCATGGCTCCTGCAGGACCACTGGCATGTGCGATTGGAGCATCGTAACGCCGCGCCCGCGCGCAGGCAAGGCGGGCGGCTCGCCAACCTTACCTACCTGTCGCGTGGTTGCCACTGGTGTCGCGGCGGGCGACCCACCGCGCCTCAGCCAGTTCCCAACTCGCTGGCGCTAGGGTAGCCGGGAAGGCCACGCGCCCGGCGCACGGCCCGCAGGATCGCCGCCGACACCGAGGCGGCGACGGCGGCTTCCAGGCGATCGTCAGCGCTGGCGTCGATGGGACCGGCGGTGCCGGTGGCGAGGAAAAAGAAGGTGTCGCCATCGAAACGGGTGTGGGCAGGAATCACAGCCCGAGCCAGCCCGTCGTGGGCGATGGCCGCAAGATGGGTGCAGGCGGATTTGTCCATTGTGTGGTTGGTGGCGACGACGCCGATGGTGGTATTGCTGGGCCCGAGCGGCTCGCCTGCTGCCCCCGCCAACAGTGTCGCTTGGCTGTTGCGCAGACTATGGCCGTCGGCGGCGCGGGCGCCGGCGATGAGCCTGCCGCTGGCAGGATCGCGAACGTCGCCGCGGCAGTTCACCGCCACCAGCGTCGCCACTACTGTGCCGTCGGCGAAACGAAAGCCGGCGCTGCCGATGCCACCCTTCATCGCGTACTCGGTGCCGAAGATCTTGCCCACCGTGGCACCGGCACCGGCACCGACGTTGCCCTCGTCGGGGGTGACGGTGCTGGCGGCGGCGCAGGCGGCGGTGCCATCGTCGGCGTCGGGATGGCTGGTGCCGCCGCCGACGCCAAGGTCATAGAGGATCGCCGCAGGCACGATGGGTACCGGCCCGTTGGCGGTAGGGAAGCCGACACCTCGCCGGCGGAGGAACTCCATGACCCCGTCGGCAGCAGCCAAGCCGAAGGCGCTGCCGCCAGCCAGGCAGATGGCGTGCACCTTTCCAACCGTGGCCTGCGGCCGCAGCAGGTCCGTCTCCCTCGTTCCCGGGGCCGCGCCGCGCACGTCAACGCCTGCGACAGCGCCCGCTTCGGCGAGCACCACCGTGCACCCGGTCGGTCGGTCGTCGCGTGTGTGGTGGCCGACGCGAAGCCCCTCGATGGAGGTCAGGGAAATCCGCTCGGTCATGATCTCTCCCTCGGCTGCAAGGTTCGAGAGCCTGCCACTGCGTTGGTCTACCTCCTGCCGCCAGGCCGTTCCCCGGTCAGAGTCGACGCCGGACCGGTAGAGCAAACCGGCTGGAAGCATGGCCAGGAGCCTGCGCGTCAGATCCCGGCGGGAGAGCGCCACTCGTCACCTCGTCGGTGGAGCCGCATGAGCAAAGGCTACCGCATCGAACGCGGTAGGGGGGCGGAAAGCAGCGCCCCTCCGTAGGTTTGCTTGAGGCTGCGGACCAGCGGACCGAAGCCGACGCCATCGGCGCCGTAGGAGCAGGTGACGAGGGCGCCCCCGAGGCTGCCGACGATCGAGTGTGCCACAGTGCGAGCGTCGACGTCGGGCCGCATGGTGCCTTCCGCCTGGCCGCCGGTGATGATCTCGTGCACCAGGCGCGCGGTTGTTTCCAAGATGAGACGCAGTGGGGCAGCGTGCACCGGATGCTGGCGCAGCTCTATGGTGAGAGCGTGCAGGCCAATGCAAACGGGGCGCTCATGGAGCGCCAGCCGGAGAAAGTTGTCGAACAGGCGGTCGAGGCGCTCACGGGCACGGTCGAGCTGATCCAGATGATCACGGAGACCCGCGAGCCAGCGCGCGGCAAGAAAGTCGATGGCGCTGGCGACGAGTGCGTCCTTGTCACGGAAGTGCCAGTAAACTGCACCCTTCGTCCAGCCGGCAGCGTGGGCGACGCCCTCCACCGTCGTGCCACGGTAGCCTCTGCTGGCCAGACAGTCGACGGCCGTCTCGATGAGGATGGTGCGGACGTCGGACTCGGCGCCGCTCGCTTCCGGGCCAGCCTGCAACGGAGCGGCCATCTGTTTCCCTGGGTTCTGCTGATGCACGGGCGAAGGGCCCGTGAAATTTCTGATAAGTCGTGATCAAGGATAGCCGCCAAAGAGCCTTCATAGCCACCCCTACGATGGCCGCGGCTGTGGGCCGGCCGGCGACACGGGGCGAGCCGGCGTCCTTGCGGCGATGCCAACCGCGAAGGTAGGGTTCGGAGCGTGAAGAATGAGAAGCTGCGATGGGCTGTGGGGCTGGTCTGCCTGGCGTTGCTCGCCTATGCCTTCTACCTCGTCTTCTCGCCCTTCTTCGGTGCCCTCACCTGGGCGGTGATCCTGGCCATCCTGCTGTCGCCGGTCTATAGCTGGCTCGGACGCTGGATTCCTTGGCGCGGCTGGCGGGCCCTGGTGACCTGCTTGCTCGCGGCCGCCATCATCCTCGGCCCCGCCGCGGCGCTGGGCACCATGCTGGTCGGTGAGCTGGTGTCCGGGTTGCAGTACGTGCAGGTCAAGGCCGATCAGATGCCAAACCTCGATCCCTCTACCTGGGGGATAATCGGTACCGCTCGGGACTGGATCGAGGCGAGGCTAATAGCCTGGTTGGGGGAGCCGCGCTACCGGCAGATGACCGGCGCGCCTGATCTCGGTGCCACCGTCGTTTCCGCCAGCCAAAGCCTTTCCCAGTGGTTGCTCAACCAGAGCTCGGCCATCTTCCGCAACCTCGCCCAGATGGCCTTCACGATGGTGGTCACCATGTTGACTCTCTTCTACCTGCTGCGCGACGGCGATCGAGCGCTGGAAGCGGCCTGCGAGCTGCTTCCTTATCCGAGTGACCGCAAGCAGGAGATGCTCGACCGCCTCAACCAGGTGGTGGTGACCAGCGTCTACGGTGGCATGGCGGTGGCTGCGGCCCAGGGGATCCTGGGCGGGCTGGCTTTCGCCGTCATCGGCCTGCCGTCGCCGGTTCTGTGGGGCACGGTGATGGCGGTGATGGCCTTTCTACCGCTCGTTGGCGCCACCGCCGTCTGGGGCCCGGCTGCCATCATCTTGGCCATTCAGGGCCGTTGGATTGCCGCTATGGGACTGGCGATCTGGGGGATCTTGGCCGTCGGCCTGATCGACAACCTGCTGCGGCCGGTGCTCATCTCCGGGCGCACCGAGATGCACCCGCTACTGGTTTTTCTGGCCGTCCTCGGCGGCATCCAGGCGTTCGGATTCTTGGGTTTGTTCCTGGGGCCGGTGCTGGTGGCCGTGGTCACCGGACTCGTCGACCTGTACCGGGGCATGATGCGGGGCGAGTTCGCCGAGGAGGCGGGCGGCGAGAAGGTGGCAGGCTAGCCCGCATATCTCAACGGTTTGCTGCTGCGGGCGCGGCAAAGGGCGC
>JBHHYG010000331.1:0-4040 GCA_046757445.1 Acidobacteriota bacterium | reverse complement strand
CAGCAGATCGGGCCCGGCCACGTAGCCGCGCTTCACCAGCTGCCGCAAGACGACGTCGCGATAGGAGCCGACGCTGGCGCTGCGCACCGTCGTCACGCCCGACTCGAGCGCCCGGCGCGCCTCGCTCAGCTCGTCGATGTGAACGTGCGCATCCATCAGCCCCGGCAGCAGATAGGCGCCGTCAAGATCGATCACCTCGACGCTGGCCGGAACCGTGGCGCTGCCGACCTCGGCGATCCTGCCGTCGCGCAGCACGACGGTGATATCGCGGCCCACGTCGCCGGTGTGAACATCAACGACGTTGGCATGTACCAGGGCAATCGGTTGCAGCGGCAAGGTTGCAGGTGCGGAGCCTTGCTGTTCGGCCGCAAGACTCGATCCGGCAAGCAGGCCGGCGGCGGCCGCCAGCAACAGGGGCGGTGCGACCCGCCGTGCCTTCCCCGGCGCCCCGGAACTCAAGGCCCACTGTTTCCGCGCTGCCTCTCCTCGACACAAATGCTGGTGATTACTCATAGCTGCCTCCCGTTGTAGTCAGCGAACTCCCCGCGCCCTTCCTTGCCCTCCTCGGCTGAAGAATTGGTATCCTCGCACGAGACCTGACTACAGGTCACCTTCGAGGTGAAAGGGGAGGTTCGTGAAACCCACGGTCATCGGCGTAGCGGGCGGCACCTGCTCCGGCAAGACGACGGTGGTGCAAAGAATCGTCAAGGCGCTGGGCAGCGGCGAGGTGACGGTGATCGAGCACGACTCCTACTACCGGGACCACCCAGAACTGTCGCTGGAGGAGAGGGCATCGCTGAACTTCGACCACCCCGACGCTCTCGAAACCGACCTCCTGGTCGGTCACCTCGGGGAGCTTCTCGACGGCCATCCGGTAACCATCCCCGTTTACGATTTTTCCACCCACGAGCGTCAAGCGGGCAGCGAGTCGATGCTGCCGCGCAAGGCGATCATCGTCGTCGGGATCCTCGTTCTGGTCGACCCTGCACTACGACAGCTGATGGACATCAAGGTCTTCGTCGATACTGACGCCGACATCCGCTTCATCCGACGCTTGCAGCGCGACATCGCCGAGCGGGGCAGAACGATGGAATCGGTGATCGAGCAATACGTCAGCACGGTAAAGCCGATGCACGAGGAGTTCGTCGAGCCGAGCAAGCGCTACGCCGACCTCATCATTCCTCAGGGCGGCCATAATCGGGTCGCCGTCGACATGCTACTCACCAAGATCCGGAGCATCGTGAGCACCTCGTCCAGCGACTGAGCTGAACGCCAACAATGCACCCTAGCCCGAACTTCTCGACGGGTCGTGGAGCGGGCGGGCGAAGGGCCACGAGGAAGAGGCGCGTGCCTCGACCCCACTGCCAGCGGCCAGCCGCGAGCCGTTGAGAAGTTCAGGCTAACGTCGGGAGGCAGTCGGGTCAGGTCCCTTGCCACTCCGCCTCACGCAGCGCAGCGCGCCGGATCTTGCCGCTCATCGTCTTAGGCAGGCTGTCGACGAACTCGATCTTGCGCGGGTACTTGTAGGGCGCGGTGGCGCTCTTGACGGTTTCTTGAAGCTGGCGGGCCAGCTCGTCGCTCGCTCGATGGCCCGGCTTGAGCACCACGAAGGCCTTGACCACGGCGCCGCGCACCTCGTCGGGGCTGGCGACCACCGCCGACTCGGCCACCGCCTCATGCTCGAGCAGCGCGCTCTCCACCTCGAAGGGCCCGATCCGGTAGCCGGCCGACACAATCACGTCGTCGGCGCGGCCGACGAACCACAGGTAGCCGTCCTCGTCGCGGGTGGCGCGGTCGCCGGTGATATACCAATCCTCCCGGTAGCTGTTGGCGGTTCGTTGCGGATCCTTCCAGTACTCCTTGAAGAGGCCGACCGGGCGGTTCGGCTTTACTCGCACGGCGATGTCGCCCTCCTGGCCAACCGCCAGCTCGTTGCCCTGTTCGTCGATGACGCCGACCTCGAAGCCGGGTGCCGGCTTGCCCATCGACCCGGCCCGCGCCTCGATGAAGGGAAAGCTCCCCACCAGCAAGACGCTCTCCGTCTGTCCGTAGCCGTCGCGGATGGTAATGCCGGTGGCTTGCCTCCATACCTCGATCACCTCGGGATTGAGCGGCTCACCGGCGGCCACGCAGTGGCGCAAGCTCGGGAACCCGCAGGTCGTTAGGTCTTCCAGCACCAGCATGCGGTAGACGGTCGGTGCCGCACAGAGCGTGGTGATCGGGTAGCTCGCCAGTACCTGCAAGGTCTTGGTGGGATCGAATCGTGGGCTACGGTGTACGAATACGGCAGCGCCCATGTTCCAGGGGCCGAACAGCGAGCTCCACGCCGCCTTCGCCCAGCCGGTGTCGCTGACATTCCAGTGCAGGTCGTCTTCACCCAGGTCCAGCCAGAACTTCCCGGTGATCTTGTGGCCGAGCGGATAGGAGGCGTGGGTATGGAGGGTCATCTTCGGGTAACCGGTGGTGCCCGAGGTGAAATAGAGGATGGCGCCCTCGTCGCTGCCGGTATCGGCGGTCTCAAACTCGTCCGAGGCGGCAGCGAGCAGCTCATGATAGCTATGCCAGCCGGCATCGACTTCGCCAGCAGCATCCCCGCCGGCGGCGGCATCCGTCTGGCAGGTAGCACCACCCGTGTCACCTCCAGCAGCGGCGGTGCCAGCACTAGAGCCGTCGACCTGTCGGGCATCGCCTTGCTGGCTGCCACCGGCCACCTCCGGCTCGACGAGGATCCTGCACCGAATGCCGGGACAGCTCTCGATCACCTCATCGACACGGGGCGCAACCTCGGCGTCGGTGATGATGCAAGCAGCCTCCGCTGCCAGCAGACGATAGCGGATGTCCTTGGCTTTGAGCTGCGTGGTGCCCGGGCTGATCACCGCCCCCATGCGCAAGCAGGCGATGTTGATCACCCACCACTCGATCAGCCGTGGCAGGATGACCACCACGACATCCCCTCGCTTCACGCCTTTCTCGGCAAGCGCGTTGCAGAGCTTCCTCGATTCTACGCACAGCTCGGCGAAGGTTCTCTTCACCTCGTGGCCGGCATCATCAACCCACCAGATGGCCAGCTTCGTCGGCTCTTCTGCCCACCGATCGAGAACGTCGCCGGCAAAATTGAAGCGCTCGGGCGCCTGCAGCTGGAAGCTCGAACGAACCTCGTCGTAGTCGCTCATCTCATCGATCCCATCCACACCGGCTTCTTGTTGCATCTTCCATCTCCGTTATCCAGCGGCAGTCTATCCCTCGATGAGCCTGACGGAGACCCCGTCGGCGCACAGCGATTCGTTGACCCGCATTTCTCAACGGGTCGTGAAGCGAGCGGGCGCAAGGGCCGCGAGGACAAGGCGCGCGCCGGTTCGAGGGCGCAGGCGTACTCGTGCAGTACGTCGAGCCCTCGGGACAAGCGCAACGCAGTCATCGCGGCCCTGGCGCTCGCGCAGCCACGAGCCGTTGAGAAATGCGGGTTAACCAGGCGCGACGCAACCCAAGACTCCGAAGGGCCTTGCGACAGCCTGTCAGCGTTGATAAGTTTTAGCTGCTGAAGTCTTAATAGCCGTCCGGGCAAATAAGACTTGCTGAACAGGAGGACACCACCGCCTTGGAGCGTGGAGAAACAGGTCGCTACGAGGTCACGAGCGTAGGAGGCGAACAGCTCCGCGCCTTCCTTCCGGCCCCCTTGCCGCCGGTCCCGCCGCTGGTTCTCGAAGGCCCGCTCCAGCAGGTGCTCGAATCGGCGGTGCTGGCGCTCGGACGGCTAGACGGCGTCTCGGCCCACTTGCCGGACAAGGCCCTCTTTCTCTACGCCTACGTGCGCAAGGAAGCCGTGCTCTCCTCGCAGATCGAAGGGACGCAGTCGTCGCTGTCGGACCTCCTGCTCTTCGAACTCGACGAGACGCCCGGCGTCCCGCTCGACGACGTGGTCGAGGTCTCCAACCATGTCGCCGCCCTCGAACACGGGCTGGCCCGCCTGCGGGGAGGGTTCCCGCTCTCGAACCGGCTGATCCGCGAAATCCACGGTGTCTTGCTGTCGCGCGGGCGGG
>JBHHYG010000330.1:0-4053 GCA_046757445.1 Acidobacteriota bacterium | reverse complement strand
TTGAAAGCATGGAGCAAGCTCGGCAGTGGTACATGTCGCCCGCATACACCAAAGCCAAGGATATTCTGCGCAGGGCAGCGTCCACCAATGTAATCTTGGTTGAAGGCCTCTAGGTGCTCAAGGAGGAGATCCGGCGGTCCCTCGGACGGCGCGTCCGGGCGGCTTCTGTGGGAGTACCACCTGAGTGGCTACTACGCGGTCTCCGCCTGTCCCGGTATTTCGGTACCTCCGAGAGGTTGTGGCTCAATCTTCAGACCGGATACGATCTCGAAGTAGAGCGCGACCGCCCTGGGGACCGGCTCGAGACGGAAGTTCTCCAGCGCGCTGTCTAATAGGAGTTAGGCCGCGACGCGCTGAGCATTGCGCCGTCAATTCGATCCCCCGCTACCGCAGCATCTCCGCAATCCTCGGGCGAGCCATCTTGATCCGTTCGTAGTCCAGCTCCAATCCATAGGTTCCAAGGATGGCTCCCAAGTAGTCGTAGACGCCCTTCATCGATTCGAAGGGAGCGGTTACTACATCGAGGGCGGTGGATCCGCGGCTATTCCTGATCGTCTTGTCGGCGCCAGCGGCCAGCAGTGCCTCGACGATCTCGATACGGGAGAAGAAGGAGGCGGTAATGAGAGCGGTGGATCCGTCGTCGTTCTGCTGGTCGAGGTCTGCCCCCGCCCTGATCAACGCTTTCGCTGCCTCCGTCTGGCCGAACGTAGCAGCCGTAATCAGCGGACTCGATCCTCCCATTGGCTCCCGTGCATTCAAGTCCGCCCCCGCTTCGATGTGCCGCAGAAGGGTCTGGAGGTTTCCTTCCAACGCTGCTTGGTGAAGGTCAACGCTCGGGGACGTTCCTGATGACAAACGCCGTTCCGCACCCAGGGCTTCATCGAGCATGCGTACCAGTTCGTCCCGCGTGTACGCGAACGGTTGTCCTTCGTTCAGCTGAACCAACTCCCGCAGGGCCTGCCGGATGGTGATCTTCGCCTCGGCCTGATTCGGAACCACCATGTATCGCCGCTTCGGCGAATCGCTGGTGAGGAAATCGAGGGCGGCCAGAGCCACATCATCTGGCTCCTTGAACTGGGACCGATCGAGGGGCCCCGTAATCATGTCGAGCATCGAGCCGTACCTGGAACCTTCGCCCGAGTATCCGGCCTCTTTCATGCGCTTGACCATCGAGGCCGTGATCTGGGACTTGTAGTTCCCGGGTTCCACGGCGGCGACCGCCACGTTGAAGCGATCCAGTTCTGCGGCCAGGGCATCGGTATAGGCCTCGACGCCGTGCTTGGTCATGCTGTACGCGCCGATAAAGGGACCGGACAGAATCCCGGCGATGGAGCTGACGATCATGACTCGACCTTCGCTCTCGATGAGCAGGTCCGCGAAAGCCTTGGTCACTCGGTATGGTCCAAGGAGATTGACATCGAGCACGAAATCAAGCTCATCCTCTGGCTGCTCGGTGAGCGGACCCAAGACCGCCACGCCCGCGTTGTTGATCAACCCGTACAGTCCTCGTCCTTCGGCCCGAACGAATTCCACCGCCGCATCGATCTCGCTCTGGATCGTCACATCCAGGCGGACAGATCTCACGTTCTCCATCGCGTCCAGGCGCTCCAGATCCGCCGCTTTCCGAGCACCTGCGTAGACGAAGAACCCATTCTGCGAAAGGACCTCCGTCATTCGCAGTCCGATTCCTGTGCTGGTTCCCGTGATGAGCACGGCTCGTAGCTCTTCCCGTTCCTGGGCAGTAACCGTCGAAAGCGTCAGCGACGAGATCGCGACAACTGGAGCGAGCAATCTTCGAGTCGCGAATAGCAGGATGCGGAGTAACACAGGGGCTCCCTCCATCGCAGGTGAGCAGGTAGATGGGAACAACGTCGATTGTAGCGGAATCTTGAGAAGGATGCGACGCCGAGTCGCTCCCCCGGCCAGCGGCCTAACAGGCATTTGCTGCTGACGGGGTCAACTTGCCTGGCGCTATTGCGGATGGCATGGTAGCCGGCAGCAGAAAGCAGATCCGTTAGACATGGGGGGAAAGAAGCCGCGAGGCTGGGCAGAGATCCAGGAACCAAGGCACCGTCCACTCTGGGAGGCAATGCTGTCGGCAGCTGACGTCGGTCCAGGCGCACGTGTGATCAGTCCGATGCGTTCGGAACGTCCGGCACCGACCGCCTCCGTTTGGTTGTCCCGCGCACACGCTAGGCGTCAGGACGGAAGCCGTCCACCGAAAACCGGACGCCGAACTCACGTCGATGGGCCTTCGGCCCGGGCGCCGTTGCGCCGCACGCTCCGATTCGTGAGGGTTACGCTCACCGCGGGCGAGGAGCGAGCCTCATGGAGCACCTCTGCACCCCTTGCTGCAAGAGGAAGAGACGGGACCCCGGGTCGATGCCGGCGGCGCGCAGGTATCTCAGCCGGCGCATCCGCTTCGTCTCGCGCGAGAGCCGGCGCCTGTCGGTTCCCTTCCTGATCCTGTCGGGCCGGTTCGGGCTGCTGGACCCGGACGAAGGCATCCCGTGGTATGACGAGCGACTGACCGAGGGGAAAGTCGGCGCGCTCGTGCCGATCGTCGCCGGTCAGCTCGCGGCCCGGCACGTCACGGCCATTGCGTTCTACGCGCGTCCGCGGCCCACGGAGGGTTGGGGTCCCTACTACGAGGTGCTGGAGCGCGCGTGCCGCGAATGCCGGATTCCGATGCGCGTCGAATCGCTGGGAGCCGCGTATCTCTAGGATGAAGGAGACGAAGATGTCGGAGATCGGCGACCGCTGGGCCGTCGGCTCGACCTACGAGGCGTTCATGGGCCGATGGAGCCGAAGGGTCGCCCCTCGATTCGTTTCATGGTTGGGAGTCCCGACATCCCAGCGGTGGCTGGATGTTGGGTGCGGAACGGGCGCCTTGACGAACGCGATCTGCAAGGTGGCGAGTCCGGAGCTCGTCATCGGCTGCGACCCCGCGGAGGCACTCGTCGAGTATGCGCGGAAGCACACCGAGGACGCCCGGGTGTCGTTCGTGGTCGCAGGCTCGGGCGGCCTTCCCCGATCTCGGGACGGATACGGGAGCGTGACCTCGCTGTTCGCGCTGAACTTCCTTCCCGACGCGGGACACGCGCTCGAGGAGATGCGGTCGCTCGCTTCGGGCGGCGGCACGATATCCGCCTGCGTCTGGGACTATCAGGGACGGATGGAGTTTCTTCGCACGTTCTGGGATGTGGCCGCGAGCCTGGATCCGGGGGCTTGCGAGCTCGATGAAGGAAGGCGGTTTCCCCTCTGCCGACCGGAGGCGCTCTCAGAGCTGTTCCTGGCGGCCGGGCTCGAAGATGTCCGATGTGAGCCAATCGAGATGTCGACCGATTTCGCCAGCTTCGAGGACTACTGGAAACCGTTCCTGGGCGGCACCGGGCCGGCGCCCTCGTATGTCGCGTCCCTCGAGCCCCGGGGTCGTGATGCGCTGGCCGAAGCTCTCGAGAGAGCGCTTCAAACGCTGCCCGACGGCAGGATCGTGCTGACGGCACGGGCGTGGGCGGTGCGAGGGCGGACCACGCGCCGCGAGCCAGCCGGCGAGCACGGCACCGATGCTTCGAAGCTAGTTCCTCATGGGGTGCGTTCGTGTCCGGGGTCGCGGCAGGCAGTACCGTGAGGTCCACTCTAGGCAAGAACCGTTCTGCGGTCCAGTTTCATGCCATCGTGAACTTGGTAGCGGAGGAAGAGAGAGTGAGAGGCTCCCAACCCTTTCGAGTCGCGGCCGTGCAGGCCTCGCCGGTGTTTCTGGACCTGGAGGCCACACTGGAGAAGACGTGCGGCCTGATCCGGGAAGCTGCCGCCGAAGGCGCGTCGCTCGTCGCATTTCCGGAGTCGTATCTCGCTGGCTATCCGGTGTGGGTCTGGTTCGTCCCCCCGGGCCATACCCATCCGCTTCGCGAGGTGTACGCGCGGCTCCACGCGAGCTCGATCGCGATCCCGGGCCCAGCCACGGATCGGCTCGGCGAGGTCGCGGCGGACTGCGGTGTGGCGGTGGCGATCGGGGCCAACGAGCGGAACGCGGAGGGCAGCGACTCGACC
>JBHHYG010000329.1:0-4055 GCA_046757445.1 Acidobacteriota bacterium | reverse complement strand
CATTCCTGCGCCCACCTGCTGGGGGCGCCTGAAGCTGCTCGCCATAGCCGCCATGGCGGTGATTGCCCTGATACCCGTGCGCGCTTCGGCCACGGTTGTTGGCTCCCGCGCTAGCGCCGCCTGGCCCATCTCACAGAAAAAGGCAGACCTCTCAGCCTTCCACAAGATCAAGGAGAAGAACCTTCCAAAAGAGTACAAAGAATGGCTCCAGAAGGTTGACATCATCATCACCCAGGAAGAGAAGGACATTTTCTTGCGGCTGGAGTCCGACAGCCAGCGTGAGACCTTCATGGAAGAGTTCTGGAAGCACCGCGACCCGACCCCGGGAACCCCCGAGAACGAGTACAAAGATATGCACTACGAGCGGCTGGAGTACGCCAACGACCACTTCGGTCGGGATACTCCCCGGCCCGGTTGGATGACCGATATGGGTCGCATGTACATCCTGCTCGGCGAACCGATGGATATCAACAGCTTGCCGAATACCCAAATGGCCTACCCGCTCGAGGTGTGGTTCTATCACGCCAACCCGAGGCTGGGGATCCCGCCGTTTTTCTATCTGGCCTATTACAAGCGTAACGGATCGGGGGAGTACCGGCTCTACAGTCCGAATGTCGACGGCCCTATGAAGCTCCTCAACCCTGCTGGCCAGGAGCAGGCGCACCAGAGAATGAGCTACAACTCGGACAGCAGGCTCGGCGGCATTCCCTCCACCGGCTTGAACGAGGAGAGCGCAGCCTACGACGTGCTGCAGGAGATCGACGCCGAGGTGGCCCAGGTATCGCTCAGCCTCCTCCCGGGCGAGTCTGGCGCGGCCGAGGGTTTCCCCTCCCTGCGCTCGGAAATGATGATGGCAGACATCTACGGCATCCCCGATAGGGTCATGCCCACCGCCAGATGGGCCTACCCCATCCTCACCGGCGAGACAGAAGCGGATGTGCGGTTCGAAACCCTGCCGATCCAGGCGCTGGCAACGGCTCTGCTCGATCCCACGGGTATGCCCTTCCTCCATTATGCCGTTCGCACGGATGGGGCGCGCCTGAACCTCAACAACTACGAAGAAAAATATTACGTGACCTTCGGCATCGCCGGCTCTCTCACCGACGACCAGCAGCGGGTCCTGGCGGATATCCACGGCGAAGATGGCGGTGAGCAGATCATGCAGGCAACGCTCGATAAAGAAACGACGACCATGTTGCGCGCCGGACCCTTGATCCACTTGAATCGGCTCCCCGCCATCGAAGGCCGCTACAACTTCGATTTGGTCCTCGAGAACAACGTCTCGCGCGAGTACGGTCGCGCCGAGTTCGATGTGCGAGTACCCAGCGCTTTCCCACAACAACTCAGCAGCTCGCAGCCGTTTCTGGTGATCGAGTCCCATCGCCTCGACCCGTACGATCCGTACGGCGATCATTTCCCCTTTCAAGTCGCTGACCGGGCTCTCATACCCTCGGTGGATCACGTCTTTCCTGCCGGGGCGAAGTTGACCATCTTCCATCAGATCTATATTCCCGCCGGTTCGACGGGGTCGCTGAGGGTAACGTACCGACTGCAGGACAAGGGGGGAGTGGTGATCGACCAGACCGACATCGTCAACGCGCTGGAGGCCGACGACTACGGCACCGTCAACAAGATGGCCAGTCTCGACCTCACGGATGTGGCGGTGGGCGATTACCAGTTGATCGTTGACGTCGAGGGAGATGACAAGGACGCCGCCTCATTGCCGGTGCGAGTCGTCGCCAGCGGGGAAAGAAAGAAAGACTTCGTCCAGGCGCAGAAGCTTCCGCCTCCTACCGACCCTCATGTTGCCTACCAGAGGGCGCGGGAGTATCGAGTAACCGGGGCTGTCGAAAAAGGGATCAAGGTGCTGCAAGCAACGCTAGCGCGAGTTCCTGATTTCAAGGAAGGGCTGGATCTGCTGACCGAGCTATTGATGGAGGCCGGTCGCAACGAGGAGGTCAACAAGCTGCTCACTCCCAAGCTGGTCAAGGCTCCCAACGATCAGAAGCTGCTCACTACCCTTGCCGCGGTCAGCGTCAATCTCGGTCACCACTACGACGCCATCCGCTATTACGAGCGCGCCCGCCTGGCAACCGGCCAGGACACTCCCGAGCTCCTCAATCCGCTGGCGTCCGAGTATTACGCCGATGGCCAGGTGGAGAAGGCCCGCCAGCTGCTGGAGCGCTCGCTGCAGCTTCTGCCGAATCAGCCCGAAGTGAAACGCCTCCTGGACCAGGTCCTCGTCCAGCGCTAGCCCGAACTTCTCAACGGCTCGCCACCACGCCGTGCCCCTGACGCACAACATATAGCCGGTCGGCGGCCAGTCTCCCCAGCTCCTCGTTCGCTCCGCCCGGCCAGCGGATGCCGACCTCGGCCGCCCCGAAGGCGCCGAGGCCGAGGTAGAGGGTCGGAGCACTCGAGGAACAATAGGATGAGCCTGCCCTGACCTCCACGATCAGGGGTCTGCGCTGATGGGGGAAGAGTCCCGGGGCCCGCCCGCTGCTGCTCGCCGGCCGCGAAGCCAGAGGAGTGACCGTTGCCCTGGCGCCGGCCGCGGTGCGGTTGGAGCTCGTGCCCACCAACCGTAGTTGTAGCCAATGGCCGGCCTGGTTGCCGCCATCGTTGCGCAGGTAGTCGGCAGACTGGTTATTGTTTCCGACGACGATGTCGACGTCACCGTCGCCATCCATATCGCCTACCGCAGAGCCCCGAGACACTTTGACCAGCGCCAAGCCCGAGCCGAGGCGTTCGTGGATCTCGGTAAAGCCGCCCGCACCATCGTTGAGGTACATGTGGTTGGGCTGCGCATAGGTCACGTTGTCCTTGAACGATGCGATGTTGTCGATGATATGGCCGTTGGCGACAAACAGGTCGAGGTCGGTGTCGTTGTCGAAATCCACCCAGTTGGTGCCGAAGCCGACGTACAGGAGGCTGGGTTCGCCCAAGCCGGCCGCGAAGGTCACGTCCGCGAAGGCGGATCGACCAAGGCTCCGATAGAGAGTGTTGGTTTCCAGGTCGAGGTTGGTGACCACGACGTCGAGGCGGCCGTCGCCGTCGTAATCTCCCCAGTCGGTGCCCATGCCGGCTTCTGCTTTGCCGTCTTCGCTGTAGCCGACGCCGGCCAGCAGGGCGTCGTCGACGAAGGTCCCGTCGCCCTGGTTGACGTAGAGAAAGTTTCTGGTGGAGTCGTTGGCTACATAGAGATCGATGTAACCATCGTCGTCGGCATCACCGAAGACGGCACCAAGCCCCTTGCCCTCCAGCGCATTCGCAACGCCGGCGGCCTCGCTGATGTCCGTAAAGTGTCCGTTGCCGTCGTTTCGATAGAGAAGGTCGGTGAGGCCGTTGTAGACGTCCGGGTGGCAGTAGGCGCGCAAGTTGCGGCGCGGGTTGCCACAGAACTTGTGGTTGTCCCAGGTAAAGTCGACATAGTTGCAGACGTAAAGGTCGAGATCGCCGTCGTTGTCGATGTCTGCCCAGGCAGCGGAGGCTCCCCACCTTGCATCGTCGACCCCGGCCTCGTTGCCGAGCTCAGTAAAGGAACCGTCGCCGTTGTTTCGATACAGGCGGTTGGCGCCAAAATTGGTGATGTACAAGTCGGTGAAGCCATCGTTGTCAAAATCCGCTCCGGCGGCGCCCAGGCCATAGCCATCGTCGCCGAGCTTGGCGGGGATGCTGGCGTCGGCGAAGGTTCCGTCGCCACGGTTGCGATAGAAAAGGTTGAGAAGCTGCACTCTCGAAACGTAGCCGGGTGTGGCGGCGCTCTGTACGAAATAGACATCGAGCCAGCCATCGCCGTCGAGGTCGGCAACGGCGACGCCGCCACCCATGGTCTCGACCATGTAGCGTTCGCCGCTTCCTCCCTGGACGTGCTCGAAGAGCAAGCCAGCCTGCCGGGCAGCAGCCGTAAAGGTGACACCGCCAGCGTTGCTCGATTGTGCCTCGATATTCCCGGCCGTCAGCACCGCCGCAGCGGCCACCAGGGCCAGCCCACATTTCTCACTGGGTCGCGAAGCGCGCGGGCGCCAGGGCCGCGAGGACAAGGCGCGCGCCGG
>JBHHYG010000328.1:0-4060 GCA_046757445.1 Acidobacteriota bacterium | reverse complement strand
TCCTTGCTCGAAGATGTGAGCGAGGTGGGACCAAGGAGCAACGACGCAGGCGCTTGTATATCGTGGGAGGGGTTTCGAGCGAGGGTGGGCTGGCGGCGCGTGGGGATGCGAACGCTGGCCCTGGCCAAACCAGCCCGAGCGGGTGAAGCGCCGGCTCTTACTCGAAGCTGGCGACCGCCTCGCCCTCGTCGTGGAAATGCTCGAAAACGCTGATCAGCTGGGTGAACTGGAGCAGATCGCGGATCTTGGAGGTGAGGTTCAACAGCTTGAGATTGGCCTCGCGGTTGCTCGCCGTAGTATAGCTGGCGACCAGCTCACCAACACCGGCGCTGTCCATATAGGAGACCTTCTCGAGGTTGAGTACAATGGACTTCTCGTCGCGATCCAGTAGATCCCGAACGATCTGCCGAAGCTGGATGTCGCCAGAGCCGAGCGTCAGCTTGCCCTTCAGGTCGATCACCACCACTCCGCCAACACGGCGCTCGGTCCACTTCATCGTCTGTCCTCCAGGTAACGTCGATTCAATGATGCAGAAAGCCCCCGTCGCTGCGGGCCCTACGCTATCACCGGCTCAACCCGGCCGCAAATGAAAAGGCGGCAAGCGGCGGTTCTCGTGTGGCACGAGTCGGCGGCCGAATACCGTCGGCAGATCGCCCGGCTCCTGCCGGTCACGCATATCGAGATCCGCGGCCCCGGCGGTGACGCCGCGCCACTCCCTGAAATCCGCGTGTTGCTGGCCTGGAGGCTACCCGAGGGCGCCCTGCGCTCGCTGCCCCAGCTCGAGTGGGTGCAGGCCACCGGCGCCGGCGTCGATCACCTCCTCGAGCGGGCGGATCTGCGCCCCGAGGTGTTGTTGACTCGCTCGCTTGGGCGATTTGGCGCGCAGGTGGCGGAGTATGTGGTCGGCCATCTGCTCGAGCGTCTCCTCGACATCGAAGGATACCGACGCCAGCAGCAGCGGCGCCACTGGCAGCGACAGCCAAGGCCTCTGCTGGCCGACAGCACGGTGGGCATCGTCGGCCTCGGGTCGCTGGGTCGTGCGGTTGCCGCCAGGGTCTCCGCCTTCGGTGCCAGGGTTCTCGGTGCCCGTCGTCTCTCTGGCGATGTGCCGCACGTCGAGCGCGTCTACTCGCAGGAAAACTGGCGGCAGATGCTCCCCCTCTGCGACGTCCTCGTGCTGGCTGTGCCAAAGACCGCAGCCACCACGGGAATGGTGAACGCCGAGGCGATCGCCTCGCTGCGCCCGGGCGCCGTTCTCGTCAACGTGGCGCGAGGCGGGCTGGTAGAGGAGGATGCGCTGGTCGAGGCCTTGCAGAGCGGCCAGCTCTCCGCCGCCGTCCTCGATGTCTTCCGGCAGGAGCCGCTGCCGCAGGATCACCCTCTATGGGATCAAGCCGGTGCCCGCATCACGCCGCACATCGCCGCCCCCAGCGAAATCGACTCCATTGCCTCCGAGTTCGCCGCCAACTACCGGCGCTTCGTCAACGGGGATCCCCTGCGCAACGTCGTCGACCGCGAGCGCGGCTACTGAGCCTACGCATCGGCCTTCCTCGCGATGGCGTGGTCGGGCCCGCAGCAGCAGACCGATGAGACATGCGGGCTGGCGCCCCGCGCCGAAGCGTCCGGCACGGCGACCCCCCGGTTTGCTTGCCCCACGACGATTCAACAGTTATCAGGACGGCTGCAGGGTTCGGGTAGCACCGACGAGAGAGGCGATGGTGGCCACAGCGTGGTCGATCTCTTCGTCGCTGTTGTAGAAGTGGGGCGACAGTCGGATGCCGGCGCCGGGCCGGTAGTCGACGAGGATGTCCCGAGCCAGCAAGGCCTGGGTGACCTGCTCGGCGTCGGGCACTTGCAAGGTGACCGTGCCGCCGCGCTGCTCGGGCGGCCGCGGCGTATTGACCTGCCAACCATGCTCGTCGGCCGCCGCGATCAGCCGCTCCGTCTGGCGGATCGAGTTGGCACGAATCGCCTCGACGCCCACCCGGCGGAGGATGTCGAGACCCGGACGCGCCGCGTACAGCGCCGGTATCGAGGGCGTGCCGTTGAGGAAGCGCCAGCCCTCGCTGCGGCGCTCGATCGGGCCAGGGTCGAAGCTGAAGGGGCTGGCATGAGAGATCCAGCCGGTGATCGCCGGCTCCAGCCGCTCGGCGAGGTCGGGCCTGACATACAAGTAGGCGAGGCCCGGCCCGCCGCACAGCCACTTGAGCACCCCGCCAACGGCGAAATCCACCTCCCAGGCCTCCAGCTCCACCGGCATCACCCCCGCCGACTGATAGACGTCGAGCGCCACCAGGGCTCCGACCTCATGGGCGCGCCGGACGATGGCCACGACGTCCTGCACGAAGGCGCTCTTGAAGATGACGTGGGAGATGGGCACCAGCAGCGTCGTCTCGTCGATGGCCTCGAGCATCGCCTCGAGCGGCACTCTAATGCCGTCGTCGGAGGGAACCAGGTGGAGCTTCGCTCCCCGCCGCTGCTGCTGGCGATACAGATAGATGATCGAGGGGAAGTGCAGCGACGAGCAGACCACCTTGTTGCGCGGCGGCTCGAAGTCGAAGCAAGAGGCGACGATGGCCGAGGCCAGGGTTACGTTCAGATGCGTGGAGACCGACCCCGGTGGCGCCCCGATCAGGGGAGCGATCTGGTCGCCGACGGCGATCGGCATCGGCCACCAGCCGGCCGTCTCCCAGGCCTTGACGCCATGCGTGGCCCAGTCGTCGGCGTAGCCGTGCAGAGCATCGTAGACCGCGCCGGGCATGGCCCCCAGGGAGTTGGAGATCAGGTAGGTGGTCTTCGAGAGGATGGGGAACTGATCTCGCCAGGCGAGCAGCTCGTTTTCCATGAAGGAGGAACCGAGGTGGGTGGTCGAGTACAGTAAGGAGGCGTCGTTGCCGGCGAGCGCCGGCAGCGAGCCGCAAGACCGCTAAACTACACGGGCAGGCAGCGCCTGCCAAGTCCTCCCCTTCCGAGCTAGTGGCGCAGCTCATATCTATCCCGCATTGCTCGACGGATTGTTGCGGTAACGACGAAAACCGATGAGCAATGCGGGCCAGGCGGGAACGCCAGCGAATGAGCCAGCCGACCCTGACCATCGGCCAGAGCGCCGACCCCGACGACGCTTTCATGGCCTGGGCGCTGGCTGACGGCGCGGTCACCATCGCCGGCGCGCGAGCGCGCATCACCTTCAGCGACATCCAGACCCTCAACGAATGGGCTCTGGAGGGACGCCTCGAAGCGACCGCCCTGTCGGCCGGCGCCTATCCGCGGGTCGCCGATCGCTATCGCCTGCTGCGCTGCGGGGCGAGCTTCGGCCGTGACTACGGCCCGCTGGTAGTGGGCCGAGCGCCATCTGAAAAGCCAGGCCCGCAGGCCATCGCCGGCATGCGGGTGGCGGTGCCCGGCCTGCTGACCACCGCCTACCTGCTGTTGCGAATCGAGGCCGGCGACAACTTCGAGGCGGTGCCCACGGCTTTCGACCGCATCCTCGAGGCGGTCGTCGCAGGCTCCGTCGACGCCGGCCTGATCATCCACGAGGGGCAGCTGACCTATCGGCAACGAGGCCTGCACCTTCTCTGCGCGCCCGCCCGCAGCTGGCATCGGCAGACGGGACTGCCGGTGCCCTTGGGGCTGGTGGGAGTGCGCCGCGACCTCGGCGACGAGCTGAGCGGTAGGGTGGCCGCCGCATTTCGCGCCAGTATCGAGGCGGCGCTGGAGCAGCCCGGCCCGGCATTGGACTTCGCCGCCGAGCACGCCCGCGGGCTCGATGAGGAGACGTTGCGCACCTTCGTCCGCCAATACGTCGACGAGATCACCCGCGACATGGGCGAGGAGGGCCTGGCCGCCCTGACCAAACTCTACGAGGCGGCCCACGATGCCGGCCTGCTAGCGGAGATCCCGCCCCTCGATCTTCTCGGCTAGTGCGGAACCAGCCATCGTCTGCAGTAGCGGATATACTCGCGACCAAGAGAGGTCAGAAACCCAGGCTAGGCGGCTAGCCCGCATTTCTCAACGGGTCGTGAAGCGAGCGGGCGCAAGGGCCGCGAGCCGTTGAGAAGTT
>JBHHYG010000327.1:0-4066 GCA_046757445.1 Acidobacteriota bacterium | reverse complement strand
TGTCGCGTTCGGTCGGCTTCGAGTCGAACCGCACGGCGTAGGTCAGCCCCGAGCAGCCCCCGCCCTGCACGGCCAAGCGCAGGCCGGCCGTGGGCGCGATCTTTTCGTCGCCCACAAGCTGTCGGACGCGCGCGACGGCGCGCTCGGTCAGATGTACTGCTGGCTCTCCCATCTCTTCACCAACCCATCATCCAGTCCGACCACGTGCCGCTGCCTGCCCCAGGCAGGCTCCGAACTCGCTTCTCGCAGCCTAGTCGGCCGTGGCCTGGGCCGGTTCCTCAGCGCCCTTCTTCTTGCGGTAGTCGGCAAGGGCAGCCTTGATGGCGTCCTCGGCCAGCACCGAGCAGTGAATCTTGACCGGCGGCAGGTTCAGCTCGCTGACGATCTCGGTGTTCTTGATCTCAAGAGCCTCCTCGACCGTCCTGCCCTTGACCCACTCAGTGGCGAGCGACGAGCTGGCGATGGCCGACCCGCAGCCGAAGGTCTTGAACTTGGCGTCCTCGATCACTTCGGTCTGAGGGTTGATCTTCATCTGCAGCTTCATCACGTCGCCGCACTCGGGCGCGCCCACCAGACCGGTGCCCACGTTGGGGTCGTCCTTGGGGAGCGTGCCCACGTTGCGGGGATTCTTGTAGTGGTCAAGAACCTTGTCGCTGTATGCCATTGGTTGCGTTCTCCTTGCCCCCCTTGAGGGGGATGTCGTCCGTCCTACAAAACTCCCGGCGGCCTCAACTGGCTTGCCACTGCATCTTGCTGAGGTCGACGCCCTCCTTGGCCATCTCGTAGAGGGGCGACAGCTCACGCAGACGCTTGACCGTATCGGCCACCTTGTTGATGACGTAGTCCACTTCCTCTTCGGTGTTGAAGCGGCCCAGACCGAAGCGGATGGACGTGTGCGCCAGGTCTTCGCCCACCCCCAGCGCCTTCAAGACATAGCTAGGCTCGAGCGTGGCCGAGGTGCAGGCCGAGCCCGAGCTGACCGCCACGTCGTCGATGCCCATCAGGAGCGATTCGCCCTCGACGTAGGCGAAGCTCATGTTCAGATTCCCCGGCAGCCGATGCTCCGGGGAGCCGTTGATGTAGACCTCGTCCAACTCCTTCTCGAGGCCCTTCTGCAAGCGGTCGCGCAACTTGCCCAGGCGCTCCTTCTCGGCCGCCATCTCCTGCGCGGCGACTTCGCACGCCTTGCCGAAGCCGACGATCGAGGGGACGTTCAGCGTGCCCGAGCGCATGCCGCGCTCGTGGCCGCCGCCGTCGATCAGGGGCGCCACCTGCACGCGCGGGTGGCGGCGGCGGACGTAGAGGGCACCGACGCCCTTGGGCCCGTACATCTTGTGGGCCGAGAGCGACGCCAGGTGAACGTTCATTTGTTTCACGTCGAAGGGAATCTTGCCCACCGCTTGGGTGGCGTCGGTATGGAACAGCACGCCCTTCTCGGCGGCGATCTTGCCGATCTCCTCGATGGGTTGCAGCACGCCGATTTCGTTGTTGGCGTACATAATGGTGATGAGGATGGTCTTGTCGGTGATGGCGCCGCGCAGCTCTTCGGTGTCGATCAAGCCATCTTTCTTCACCGGCAAGTAGGTGACCTGGTAGCCGTGCTTTTCCAGCCGCTTGCAGGTGTCGAGCACCGCCTTGTGCTCGATCGCCATGGTGACGATGTGGCTGCCCTTCTGCCGGTACATCTCAGCCACCCCCTTGATGGCCAGGTTGTCCGACTCGGTGGCGCCCGAGGTGAAAATGATCTCCTTCGCGGTGGCGTTGATGAGCCCCGCGATCTGCTCGCGTGCTGTCTCGACCGCCTTCTCGGCCTGCCAGCCGAAGCTATGGTTGCGCGAGGCGGAGTTGCCGAACTGCTGGTTGAAATAGGGCAGCATCGCCTCCACCACCCGCGGGTCTACGGGGGTGGTGGCGTGGTTATCCATATAAATCGGTAGCTTCACTGCCATAGCGCCCTCTCTCCTTCCCTGACTCCTAGATTGAAATCCTCGCACACGGACGACAACTCCCCGCCTCAGCCCCGCAGGTTTTGGCGCCCCACCATCTCGGCCATCGAGAGCTGGCCGAGCGCGTCCACGATGCGCTCGTTCACCTTGCGCAACGGTTCCTTCACGGTGCAAAGAGACGTCTGCACGCACTCTCCGCGCTCGGTCTGGCAGCTCGTGATCATCACCGGGCCATCGATGGCGCTGATGACTTCCAACGCCGAGATGAACACCGGCGGACGAGCCAGCTCGTAACCGCCCCGGGTGCCCTGCTGCGAGCGGAGCAGACCCTTCTGCACCAGCCGCTGCAGAACCTTGGCCAACAGCCCGGCCGGCAGCCCATAGGCCTGCGCAATGTCGCGCACGCTGAAAGCTCCCTCGCCGTAGTGCTGCGAGAGATGGTTGGCAGCAATCAGCCCGTAATCGGCTTTCTTGGATAGCTTCAGCATAGTGATACCAGACTCATTCAGTCGTATATATCCTAGTTTCCTGCTCCCCTCTTGTCAAGTACCACCACGCATTTCGCTAATACTCTATCCCCATAGATAGTTACGGCATACCAGACCCCTATAGTCGCATATTCTTGCAAAAGGCTTGGGAAGGACCGCCCTTCGATTGCTTTGGTCTGAGGGCGGCCGGCCAGCAGGCCGACAGGGCTTCAGCCACTCGGCATCTGCGGCCCTCCCTTGACCTCCCGGTTTTAGGGGGTCAGGTCAACTCCTCTACGTTGGCTTTAGCAAGTAGCAGACAGAACACGGATAGACTTCTCCCGGTGCCATTATCTCTGCGAGGACGCTGTAGCCGGTTTTCTCAAGCCAACTATCGAACACAGGCTTTTCAACAAGGGAAATGTGGCTGTCCCAATCATGGGAACCAAAAGGATAGACTATCGACACTACTCCGTTCTCTTTTGTGATCCGCTTGATCTCCGTCAAAGCTTCCCTAGGCTCTTGAATATGCTCCAACACATCCAAACACAGGACCACATGGAATGTATTGTCTCGGTATTCAATGGCCCTGCAATCCATGAGTTCATATCTTTCATTCTTGTCGCTCGTTTCGTTGCACCACTCCACCATCGGAGGCGAAGTGTCAATACCGATTCGCTCCCATACACCAGGAAACAACCGAAGAGAGCCCCCCATGCCACTGCCCGCATCCAATATCAGGCATTCTCCAATAACAAGCCCCACTTCTTTCAACACAGATTGGATAGATTGAATAAAGAAAAGACGCCTGGCGGCCACATTTTCTACCCACAGATGTGACATATAAATCGGATCCGAGTAGTAGCGCTCTGCGCCGCGCTTCTCTAGCAAGGCGTCTCTGTTGGACATGCATAGCCAATCAGCATTGAACACCTCGGCCGCCTGAAAATGAAATCGAGCGCATAGGTGCGCGAGCTCAAAGGCAGCACTGGAGATATACGAAGGCATCCACCGTGAATACAGATAGAGATTCGTTAGATAGAACTCCCACGAACTCTTTCCCTTCTGAAGCATTTGGGCATCTACTCTTAGGTCGTGCAGCAGCAACTGTTGCTCGAAGCGCCCAGCCATGAATCGCACAAGTCCTTGATGGTCTTCCAGCAAGCCGGGGAGTTCTTCCCATCCCGAGCTCCCCAGGCTCTCAAACACTCTCAATGTCTTCCATAGATCTGCCCGCCGCTTGTCGAGTCTGTTCAACTTGACCTGCCCCCCGGAGCTTGTACCAACCTGAATGTTAGTTCATCCGGGTTTTGAAGCGCTCCCTTACTATCTTCATCACCTGCCGATCTTCGGGTTTCGCTTTTCGATTCTAGCCCTGAATCTGCCGCAGCGGCCAGACAACTACCTCGAGCTCCTCCGCAAAGTGTAACAGCGGCGCGCCGTGCAGCTCGAGGCCGAGCGGCGCCGTCATAGTGTTGCGGGCGATCTCAGCCTCGGCGGGCCGGAGCGACCAGGGCCGGTGATGAATCTCCCCGCGCCACGCCCGCCCGTGCCCATCGACCGTGTACAAGCAATACCGTTCCACCAGCCAGTGCTCCAAGGTTGCAGGTTTGGCACGACAGGCGTTCCTGCTCGCCCTGAGCGCAGTCGAAG
>JBHHYG010000326.1:0-4073 GCA_046757445.1 Acidobacteriota bacterium | reverse complement strand
CCGCCGGACGTGATTCGATCCGGCCTGCACGAAGTCCGACGGCGAGGACCTATACCGAGGTTCCAACCACTGGCGCCTGTTTTCTTCGGGTGGCTGGAGGCGGCTCGCGGCACCTCCGGCAGAGCGCCAGGTTTGAACCTGGCGTCCGGTGGCGAAAGCCGCCGGGAGGTCGGGGTACGCCGTCACCATCATGCTCTCCCTCTTCTCATGCTGTACCGCTGGCCCGATAAGACGCGCGAATACTGGCGGGGGTATCGTCCTTTCGCGTTGCCTCGGGTGCTTCTTGGGCTTCTCTTGGGCTCGGCCTCTTCGCCCTCTGCCCCCTCAGAAGGGCCAGATCAGAGGGATGAGGAGGACCGCCAGGACCCAGAAGATCAGGTTCAGGGGCACTCCGACACGGGTGTAATCCAGGAACCTGTAGCCTCCCGGCGCGTAAATCATGGCGTTCGTCTTGTAGCCGATCGGGGTGGCGAAGCTTGTGGAGGCGGCAAAAGTGATGGCCACCAGGAAGGGTCGGGCATCCACCTCCAGAGCCCCGGCCAGCGAACAAGCGATGGGAGCCAGAATGACGGCGGAGGCGTTGTTGGACATCATCTCGGTCAAGAAGGCGGTGAGAAGATAGACCACGGCGAGCATGGGCAGGGGACCCAGGTCGGCCAGCGGCTCCAGCACGACCCCGGCCAACCAGGCCGCCGCCCCTGTTTGCTCCAGAGCCGCCCCCAGCGGCAGGATCCCGCCCAGCAGAAAGATCACCTTCCAGTTGATGGCCTCGTAGGCCTCCTCGGCACTCAGACAGCGGCCCAGGATCATGGCCACGGCCCCTGCCAGTGCAGCCACGTGGATGGGCAGCCATCCCAGGGCCGCCGTCACCACCACGGCAGTGAGGATACCCAGGCCGGTCAAGGCCCGGTCCTTCCGCAGGTAAAGCTCGGTCAGCTCATCGGTCACGATCACGTCCTGGGATCGAAGAAGCCGGCCGAGGGTCTCCTGGTCGCATTCCAGCAAGAGCGCGTCACCCTCGTCGAGTGTGAGGTCAGCCAGCTGCTCCCGCCGCACCGTTCCCCGGCGCTGTGCTGCCAGTACGACACCTCCGAAGCGCCGGGCAAAATTCGAGCTGGTCAAGGTACGGCCCACCAGCCGGGACCGAGGCGGGATCAACACTTCGATCAACCGGACCTGGTGGGAGCGCAAGCGCTGGTCGCTGACCGAGGTGTTGGACGCCAGCTCGAGCCCGTACCTTCCCTGCAGCTCGAGCAACGTCTGCATGTTGCCGTGCAGCAGCAGGATGTCTCCCGCACGGATCTTGGTGCGCTGCGCCCGAGCCGTTGCCTTCCCTTCCCTCACCACCTTGATGAGATCGACCTCCTTTTCCCTCCCGGCCTGACTGCGCGACCAGAAGTGTCCCGTGAGGGGAGAGCCCTGCTGGACCCGCAACTCGGCCAGGTACTCCGCCAAACGGTACTTGTCCAGCTGTTGAATCTCGGCTTTGCGCTTGGGAAGGAGGCGGGGTGCTACGGTCACCAGATAGAGGATCCCGACGACGGACATGACCAGGCCCAGGGGAGCGAACTCGAAGAATCCGAACTCCTGCTGGCCGTAAGACACCGCGATCGCATTCACCAGCAGGTTGGTGGAGGTCCCGATCAGAGTGCAGACACCGCCAAACTGACTGGCAAAGGAGATCGGCATCAGCAGCCGCGAGGGGGAAAGGCGGCGACGGCGGGCCAGGGAGATAGCCACGGGTATGAACACCGCCACGGTGCCAGTGTTGATGATGAAGGCCGAGAGCACGGCGATAGCCCCACATAAGACAAGCAGCACCCGCGACTCGCCTCGGCCGGCCACCCGATCCAGGTGGCGCACCAACCACTCGACAGAGCCCGTGCGCATCAAACCTCCCGTCAACACGAACATCGCCGCCACGGTAGCCGTGGCCTGGTTGGCAAACCCGTACAAGGCCTGATCGGGAGAGAGCAGACCGAGGAGAAGGAGGACAGCCAGCGTGCTCATGGCCACAACGTCGATGCGAAAGCGGCCGGAGATGAAGAGAGCCATCGAACCGGCCACCGCGGCCAGGATCAGAACGGTCTCGAGATTCGGCAACTGGGGTCCTCTCTAACCCGGATCATTCCTCAGGGTTCGTCGCGAGGCGCCGGAAGCGCCTCGCTGACAAGGCATTACGCCCGAGACCCCCGGAGGCGTAGTCATGCACTACGTCGAGGAGGCCGAGGGCGGGCAACGCAGTCAGCGTGGGTGATCCCGGTGCCGCAGCAGAATGCTGGCGAATCATCCGGCTAAGTGGCCATCCTCTCCAGGAAGCGATATGGCGAGCCGTCTGACCGGCAGACCCTTCCCGGGGATCTCCACCTTGCGGATCCGGCAGCTTCGAAGAAAACAGGTGTCTCCCCCCACGCGTTGGACTTCCCGTCGATGGAACGACTTTAGTACAATTCTGCCCGTATCCGGGCCGGAGTGGCGGAATTGGCAGACGCACCAGACTCAAAATCTGGCGGGTGGTAACACTCGTGGGGGTTCGACTCCCCCCTCCGGCACCAAGAACCCTCTCCCCGATGACGATCCAGACCGAGGTGCAACCGTGAGATCCAGCGACGTCCGGCGGAGCCGTGACCGTGAGGGAGCGGCGGGAAAATGCGCCGGGCCGACTCGCCTTCTCCGGTCGTTGACACTCCCAGCTCCGCAAGAGCTTCTTCTTGTCGGGCCGCGGGCGTGGCCAAAACACGTCTTTCGGAGCCACGACCGTTACGGAGTAGAGCTCTTCGATCTTGCCTGTGATCGGTTCGCTGCCTACGAACAGCCCGAGTCACAGACGTTCCCGGCTCTGAAAGAGCCTTCCCTCGCACGATGGTGAGAGGGCCTGGAATCGATCTCGGCCATGGAGCTCTCAGCGGTTTCTTCCCCGAGCGTAGCGCCGCTTACTGGGCCTGAAGCTGGGCCGCCACCTGCTCCACCTGCCGCCACACCCGCAGTAGGTTGCCGCTCCAGAGCTTGGCGATGTCGGCTTCGCTGTAGCCTCGCCGAACCAGCTCGCGCGTGACGTTGAGGGTCTCGGCCGCGTTGTTCCAGCCCTGGATGCCACCGCCACCGTCGAAGTCCGAGCTGATGCCGACGTGGTCGATGCCGATCAGCTTGACCGCGTGATCGATATGGTCCACGAAGTCGGAGACGTTGGCCGGAGGCCACTTCGCGTCGATCTCCTGGCGCCGGCGTTCGTACTCGGCCCGCTTCGCCTCGGAGAGGGAGCGGAAATCCCGGAAGCTCCGGATCCCGAGCTCCTCGCGCAGCCGGTCGATCGCTTCCTCCTTCTCCGCGGGCGCCTTCTTGACGAAGGAATCCAGGGCCACCACCTGGATCACTCCTCCGTTCTCCTTCAGCGCCAGCAACTGCTCGTCGTCCATGTTGCGGGGGTGATCGCAAAGGGCGCGGGTGGCGGAGTGGGAAGCGATGACAGGAGCGCGGGAGAGTCTTGCGGCCTGGAGCATCGACTTCTTGGAGATGTGGGAGACGTCGACCATGATTCCCAGCCGGTTCATCTCGGCGATCACCTTCTGGCCGAACTCGCTCACTCCTCCGTGCTCCTCCTCGGCATCGCCCAGGCCCTGCCGTGGGGTGGCGGAATCGCAGATGTCGTTGTGACCGCCGTGGGCCAGGGTGATGTAACGGCCGCCGAGCCGGTGGTACTTCTCCAGCAGCCGAAGGTCCTTGCCGATCACGTAGCCGTTCTCGATGCCGATGCAGGCCACCAGCTTGCCCGCCCGATGGATCCGCTCCACATCGTCGGCCGTGTAGGCGATCTCGATCTCTTCCGGGTACATCTGCTCGGCCATGCGGTGGATCGCCTCGAACTTGGTCAGGGCGTCCGCCTTGGCCTTCTCGTAGTTCTCCGGCGTGCGCTCGGTCTGGCCCACGTAGACGATGAAGAAGGCAACATCGAGGCCACCGCGCCGCATCTTGGGAAGGTCCACCTGGCGTTCGCCGTCGACCCCCGGATCCACCTCCTCGGTGGCGAAGTTGAAGGGGATGTCGTCGTGAGTGTCGAGCGTGATCACCCGCTC
>JBHHYG010000325.1:0-4091 GCA_046757445.1 Acidobacteriota bacterium | reverse complement strand
CACCATCCACCTCGCTCGCAACGGGCTCGATCTCCGCCGCTGTCGACAACCGCGCCACGCCGCCCGGAAACCAGGATCACTCTGGCGGCGGCTGGCCATAGATCTCCTCGATGAGACCAGCATACTTCGATTCGACGATCCGACGTACCGACTTGAGAGTCGGGGTGAGCGTTCCATCCTCGATCGTGAAAGGGGCATCAAGAAGCCGAAAGGCACGCACCCGCTCATAGGGCGCGAAGTCGGCTTGCAACCGATCCACTTCTTGCTGAATCAGCTCGATCACCGACGGCTCCCGGCAGAGCGAGCTGTGCTCGGTCTCCAGGCCGCGCTCTGCGGCCCACCTCTCGAGCTGTGCGAACTGGGGAACGATCAGCCCCGAGATGAACTTCCTGCCGTCGCCGATCACCGCCACCTGATTGATGTAGGGGCTCTGTGCAAGGGCGTTCTCGAGTGGTTGGGGGGCCACGTTCTTGCCCGTCGAGGTGACCAGGATGTGCTTCTTGCGGTCGGTAACGCTCAGGTACCCTGCCTCGTCGAGGGAGCCGATATCGCCGGTCTGCAACCAGCCATCGACGATGGTTTCCGCCGTGGCCTCGGGGTTGCGCCAGTAGCCGTTCATGACGTGCGGTCCGCGAGTGAGGATCTCACCGTCGGCGGCGATCTTCACCTCGACCCCGGGCAACGGTGGGCCGACGGTACCGATGCGGTTGGCGTCGCGCGGGTTGACCGCGATCACCGGTGAGGATTCGGTGAGCCCGTAGCCCTGCAGCAGGGTCAGGCCCATGGCCTCGAACCACCAGTTGAGCGCCGGCTCCAAGGCGGCTCCACCGCTGTTGAAGTAGCGAATATGACCGCCGGCAGCGGCCCGTATCTTGCGGAGCACCAGCAAATCCGCAACGGCGTGCTGCAAGCGTTGGAAGATACCGGGCCGAGTATCTCCGAGACGCGCCCGCGCCTGCCTCATCCCCACTCTCTCTGCCCAGGAGAAGAGGGCTCGCTGCAGAGGCCCGCTCTCGGCCACGCGCTGCTGAACGGCAGCCTGAAACCTCTCGTACAGCCGCGGCACGCCCACCATCACGGTGGGGCGAACCAGCAACAGGTCTTCAGCCATTCGCTTGGGACAGCCATAGGTGATCGACGCCCCGCCGAGGAAATTCGTGTAGTCCACCGTTCTCTGAAAAACGTGACACAGGGGCAACACCGAGAGAGTCCGGTCTCCTTCTACGGCCGGCAACACCTGGAGAAGGGCCTGGGCATTGGAGATCAGATTGCGATGGGTGAGCATCACCCCCTTGGGGTCACCGGTGGTGCCGGAGGTATAGATGAGGGTGGCCAGGGCGTCCGGGCCGTCGGGCCCGCGCAGCACGACCTCACCGCCACCGTCGCCCGAAGCGAGGAACTCCTCGAAGGCAATCACATCACCAACGTCGTAGCGAGCCCCTGATTCCAAGGCCACTTCCCCTTCCGGGTCCGAGGGATCGAGAAACACTATCCGCTCCAGCTCGGGCAGCTGCTGACGGACGGAAACGACCTTGGCGAGCTGCTCCCGCCCCTCGAGGAAAACCACACGGCTACCACTGTCCGCCAGGATGAAACGCACCCGGGCGGGTGTCAGCGTGCCGTAGAGGGGAACGAGGACTGCACCGAGCAAGTGGCAGCCAAAATCGACGATGTGCCATTCGGGACGGTTGTGGGCGATGAGTCCGACCCGGTCTCCGCGGTCCACTCCGAGTTGCACCAAGGCTCGGGAGCAACGGCGCACGTCGGCGACGAAGGCGGCGCTACTGAGGGGCTGGAAGCCATGCGAGGAGCGCGCCCAGCAGAGATCCGGTCGCTCGGTTCTTGACAGCTGATCAAGTAGATTAACGAGAGTTTCCACGGGCGGCGGACAGTTTAGCCTGCATTGCTCATCGAGCTACGTCGCCAGGGCGATGAGAGATGCAGGTTAGCACCCTGCCACTAGAAAAGGAGGCTGCCGAGGCGCCGCGCGTCTGCCGCGCGGCGATCACGGCTCTTCCCCACCGGGATCGTTTCATAGTCCGCCGGCAGCCCGGGGGGTGCTCAGCGACCCTGCGGACTGCTGTTCGACCCTTCTGGCAAAGGCTCGGCCTTGTGCGCTTCCCACCAGCCATGCCACTTCTGGACAGCGGTGGTCTTCGCTGCCGCATCCCCCTGGGGGTCGTAGCCGAAGTTCTCACCCGTGGCCTGCCGCAGCACATCCACGGCCTGCAGTTGAAGGAATACGGGCTGATCCGACTCCATGAGTTCGATCAGCGGCTCGACACCGAGGACATTGCGGCGCGTCAGCAGTCCCTCGGCACCGCGCAGGCGTGCCCAGGGATCTCCAGCATGGTAGGCGATCTCCTCGAGCAGCTCGCTCAGCGCCCCATCCTCGGGGGCACGGGCCAGCGCCACCACCGCTGACTCGCTCACCTTCACCAGGCCCGTCTGCATGAGCCGGTGGATATCATCGCGAACTTCTATCAACGCCTCGACTGCCTCTGCCGGCGGCACCCCAGTCGAGGCCTCGAGTGAGGTTACCGCGGCATTGGCTCGCTGTGTCGGATCGCCTGTAGCGGCTTCCTGCTGCACGGCTGGCTCATTCTCGACATCCGCATCTTCGGCGGTGGCCGACAACGGCGAGGTTGCAAAAGCCAGCCAGAAACCACCCACTACCAGCGCCGTCGTCGCAGCCATCTTCGCCGCTGCTGGCAAGAACTGCTCGGCGCTCAGTAGATAGCGCAACATACCGGCGAGGATGAGCGCCATGCCAAAAGTACAGACGACGGCTGGCCCGCTGGGAAAATCGAAGACATAAGAGAGAGCCAGCCCGACCATACTGACCGCGGTGCCCACACCCCAGCCGATGGCTAGCCGCCCTGCGATGGTTCGCGCGTAGAGCATGGCGATCACCGAGGGGATGATCAGAAAGGAGAAAACCAGCAAGATGCCGGCGATCGGCACACTGTAGGTAATCATCAGTCCGAAGGACGTATAAAAGAGGAAATCCCACCAGCGCACGCTCCAACCTTCAGTCTCGGCACGCTCCGGCTCCAGCGACACAGTCAGGAAACGGCGTCGAAAGTACCAGTGGAAAAAGCCGATGCCTGCGTAGACCAGCGCAGTCGTCAAAATCACGGGCCAGGTGACCCAAAGCAACGAGCCGGTCAGCATTGCCTCGACGAACTCGGCCCCTTCCGGCGCCCGATCGGCGATGATGATGCTGGCTGAGGAGGCGACTGCAAAGGTAATGCCGATGATCGCCTCCTTGGGAATTCGCTGCTTCCTGAGTCGCAAGACCGAGAAGATACCCGCACCGATGAAGGCAAACAGCAGCGAGTAGAGGTACCCCGATGTGCCGCGCGGATCGTAGCCGATCAGAAAGGCGAAGGTCGCCCCCATGGCCGCGATCTGGGCCAAGGCTAGGTCGACGAAGATGACACCGCGCGAGACCACATGCAGGCCCAAGTAGGTATGAATGCCCATCAGTACCAGGCACGCAACGAGCGGAGCGAGCAAGACCTCCAGAAGAAGTTCCACAGTGCCCTCCTAGCCGGCCTGACAGTCTGGAAAGGCCGATTTCATCATGCGGATCCAGGTGTCCACCATTGAGAAATAGTCGCTCGCCTCGTCCATCGCACCTGGCTCCAAGGGCACGTAGAGGAACTTCGCCCCGGTGCGCTCGGCGATGAGCTCGGGGACGTGCTCATCGAAGTAGTCGGCCACCCAAAGGGCGCGGATCTTCTGCTGCCGCATGAGCCCGATCAGCTCGGCTACGTGCGCGGCAGACGGAGGGATTCCCGGCCGGCGCTCGACGTAGGCAGCTGGCTCGATGCCGAAGCGATCGAGAAAGTAGATCCAGTTCAAATGATAGGGAACGATCTTCTTGCCGCGCAGGCATTCGGCTTCCTGTAGCCAGCCACCGAGACGCTCACTCAGCGGTTGCCCACCGAGCTGGTTGCTCTCCAGAAAGGGGCGTAGCTGGTGCTGAAACTCGAGCCCGGCGAGCTTGTCGCCACCGATGATCCCGACCAGCTCGGCGCCGAAGAGGCGCTCGTGGATCCTGCGCTTGAAGTCTTTGAACTGCTCAT
>JBHHYG010000324.1:0-4093 GCA_046757445.1 Acidobacteriota bacterium | reverse complement strand
CGCGACGCAACCCGTTGAGAAATGCGGGCTTAGCCCGAACTTCTCAACGGGTCGTGAAGCGAGCTGGCGATTGAGGCGGGGTTGCAGGCGAAGGTGGCTGCACCGTCTGGCGGCGCTACACCTTGCCGGCGCGCAGTCGCAGCGGCCAGCTCACAGCGCGGCGGGTATCGGGAGGTCCCCACGCCGGCCGCAGCTGTGCCGCGAGCTCCGGTACTGGATCCACCCCTGTTGCCGCCCTCAAGTTTTTCACCGCCGACCAGGTACCGACGTATCCGAGGAGCTGATCGAGCGTCCACGACGCCCGCATGGTGAAGGCGGGGGCTGGTACCTTCGCGAAGGGGAACGGCAGGCTCTGGTAGCCATCGTCGACAAAGACCCGCTCGGGCGGCCAATACGGCTCGACGACCTCGGCCCGAAACCGTTGCATCAGCCGATCCACCTCCTCGCTCACGCTCATCGGCGCGTAGGTCCAGGCGGCGATGACGGCGCCGCGCCTGGCAACGCGGGCGACCTCGCTGAAGAAGAGCTCGTTGGCGAACCAGTGGAGCGCTTGCGCGATGGCGACAAAATCGACGCTGCCCGTGCGCAGCGCCACCGCCTCGGCACGGCAGGCGACGAAGCGAACCCACCCCTGCACGACCCACCCCTGCACGACCTGCCGCTCGCTGGCGTCGGTCGCCACCACGCGGCGGAAGAAATCGCTCAGGCCGCGCGCCGCCTGGCCGTTGCCGGTGGCGCAATCCCAGGCCAGCTCATGCGACCCGACGAGGCCGGCCAGGAACTCGAAAAGCTCCGGCGAATAGCTGGGGCGAAACCGTCTGTACTCGGCCGCCCCTCCGGAGTAATGATCTGCCCAACGTCTCGATGGCATGATGGAAGAAGCCAGTACGCGATCCAGGCTAGCTCCGTCTCTTACGGGATCCCGACCTGCCCCAGGATCCGCAGGAAGCGGGGGTCGTCCTGGATGGGCGCGAAGCGGATGGGCGCGACGATCTTCAGGAACACCATGTAGAAAGTACGTTCCTCGAGGCCCCGCTCCAGCCATGCCAGGGCTTCCTCTTCGTTCCCGAGGCAGGCCGCTAGGACGGCCAGCACATACGCGGACACATAGCCCGCTTGGCGCCGGGCCTCGAGCTCCTCTTTCAGGGCCACGGCCTGCTCCCGCTCTCCGTGGGCGATCAGGGCCTGTGCCATCGACATCTGCACGAGCGACCCGCCTCCCGAGACCCGCATACCCTCGCGGAAGGCCGCGATGCCCTCGTCAAGCGCTCCTTGTGCCGCGAGCGCCATCCCGAGGGCCCAGTGTGCCCTCCAGCGTCCCGGGTCCACCCGCACGGACCTGCGAGCCGATTCCAGAGCTTCGTCGAGCCGCCCGGCCCACAGCAAGAAGCTTGAGAGATCTGCGTGCGCCAGGGGAGACAGGGGATCGAGCTCCGTGGCGCGCTGGGCTGCCTCGACCGCCTCCTTGAGCCGGCCTGAGGCTGCCAGCAAATAACCGTAGAACTCGTGGCCGTCGGCCAGGTTGGGGTTGAGCTGTAGACCCCGCAGGAAGCTCCGCTCGGCGATCTCCGGCAGCGGCTTGCTGGTATCCCGGTAGCGCATCACCGAGGTCCGCGAGATCACCTTGATGCCACCGAGCTTGGCCAGGTCGTTGATCAGCGCCTCGGTCATGCCGTCGGAGAAGTAGGCTTGAGAGGGATCGCCGGTCAGATCGGTGAGCGGAAGGACGGCGAGCGAGCGGATCTGCGATGAGCGCGCCTTCGGTGCTCTGGACGACGGTTCCGCCGAAGCCCTGGGAGATGGCTCGCTCGAGGTGCTGGGAGAGGGTTCCCGGGAGGGCCGCGGAGAGCTTTCCCCGAAAACACCGGGAGCCGGCGGTGCCGACAGCATGGCGGCGGCTGGGGCGGGCTCGCCGAGCATGGCCTCGAGCATCTCCAGGGCAGCGCGGACCTCGCTGGCCCGGTCGTAGCGCCGCGAGGGCTCTTTCGCGAGGCAGCGACCGATGACGATGCGGAGCCCGGACGGTACCTTCGACGGCAACGGTAGAGGGGGGTCACGCAAGATCGTCGACGCCAGCGCGAAGGCCGTCTCTCCCGCGAAGGGCAGATGGCCGGCGGCCATCTCGTACAGCACCACCCCGAGCGACCAGATATCGCTGTGGCGGTTCGCCGTGCCTCCGCGGAACACCTCGGGAGCCATGTACTGCAGCGTCCCGACGGTGCTGCCGACGGCGTGCACGGTGATGCGGGACTCGGCGCTACGCTCGAGCTCTTCGCGAGGCATCTGCAGCGCCAGGCCGAAATCCAGCACCTTGGCCCGGCCTTCGCTTCCGATGCGGACGTTGGCCGGCTTGAGGTCGCGGTGCACGACGCCGCGGTGATGAGCATGGGAGAGCGCGTCGGCGAGCTGCCGGCCGTAGCGGACGACCTCGTCGGTGGCCATCCCACCGTCCAGGATGACATCGGATAGGTTTCGTCCCTCGACGTACTCCATGGCAATGAAGCTGCGCCCGTCGACTTCGCCGACCTCGTGGACGGTGCAGATATTCGGGTGGTTGAGGGAGGCGGCGGTGCGGGCTTCGTGCAGGAGCCCGCCGGCATCCTCTCGAGCAGCGAAGAACTCCGGTCGCAGCAACTTCACGGCGACGCGTCGCCCCAAGCGTGTGTCCTCGGCAAGGTAAACCTCACCGATGCCGCCGGCGCCCAGCGGCTCGAGGATCCGGTAGGGGCCGAGCGAGAAGTCGGGCTGCATGTGCGCCTCCATACAAAAGCGGCCAGGGGAGCAGGGCACAGGATGCTTCTTTTTCAAAAACTCCAACGCGTGCCCGCTATTCTACCGGCCTTTCGTTCGCCAATGTACTACTCCCCCTGTGCGCATGGCGTTCGTCGCAAGGGCCGGCTCGTTTGGCGCGGCCCCCGCTCACGCAGTTGCGCCGGTACCTTCAGGCCAATTCGCATCACACCCTGTTCGAAAGCTGTGGTTGCAGGTCAAGGCTCGGAAAGGAATCGCAGGATCTCGCGCATCAAGCGCTCTGCCTGGTTCGTCTCGAAAATGAACTGCGCGTGGGCGGACCCCTCAAGGACGATCAACTCTTTCGGATCCGGCGCTCGATCGTACTGCTCGCGAATCATCTCAAGGCGAGGGATGCCGCGGACGTCGAGGTCGTGACGGCTGGTGACGAACAACTTCCGGCCCTTCAACCGTTCGGGCTCGTCGATCCCCGCAGGTGCCAGGAGCACGATGCGGTCGATCTCGCCGGGCGGGGCCTCGACCGCCGCCCTGGCGGCGGCCCAGCCACCCAGGCTGGCGCCGACGACCGACACGGACTTGGCGCCGGTTTCATGCAGGTACCGGACTGCTGCCAGCACGTCGAGGTAGAGCTCGTCAGGAGAGCTGGACCGCGGTCCGCCCCGCGACTGACCTCGCCCTCGGAAATCGATGGCCAGGGCCCGGAATCCGGCCTTCGCCAGCGCCTGCGCCTGGGTTGACCAACTTTCCTTGTTGAACCGGCCCCCGGGAGCCAACACGATTCCGCGGTCGCCTTGTCCATATGTGTCAGCGTGGACGACCCCGCCATCCTGGGTCGGGAAGGAAACGTCTTCTTGCGGACCGGTGAGTCCCGCCAGCACGAGGGCCATGATCACTGCTTCAAAGATCGGCATGCCGCAGGTCCTTGGTTCGGCGTGTGACAATGCTAGTGGAGTACCCGAGGCTCGAAGCTTCAGCTGCGGGCTATTTTTTCGGCAGGCGGCTTCACTCCTGAGACTCCGGTGCCATCTTCGACATGAATGCGACGAGCAAAAAGGTCGCTACGGGGCCGAGCAGCAGCGACAGCAGAAACCACGCCAGCCCGCTCCTGTTCTTGCCCTGAGCGAGGCCAGCGTTGATCAACGCGAGACTCCCCCATCCGACGACGTATTCCGAGCCAACCGAGTAACTACCTATTCCCATCGAGCGCTCCTTTGCATGGCCTTGCCTCCATTCAGCGTCAATAGGTTTCCCAAGCTCCAGGAGTCACGAGCTCGAGCAGGTGCCCGTCTAGCCTGCATATCTCAACGGCAGTCTACTACGGTGGCGGAGAGGCGCGCGTCTG
>JBHHYG010000323.1:0-4106 GCA_046757445.1 Acidobacteriota bacterium | reverse complement strand
CACCTTGAGCGCGACCGTGCGTCTTGCCCTCCTGCCACGTGATGGCTGTTTCTGCACGGATGGTCGCGGCTGGCACACAAGCGCTTCCGGAAGGGGGCATGGGTTGGACTGGCCCTGGCCGTCCACGGTGCTCGGGGCCCTCCGCACGGCGTGGGGGCGAGGGGAGGAGTCCAGAACCGGGCAGACTTTCGATCGACACACCTGGCGGGAGCGGACGGCGGGCGTCACCCTCGGGCGCACTCTCGTCCTGCGCCGTCCGCCCGGCACCCCTTGGGGTCGCGAGCATCGGCTCTGGCCCAAGCCGGCCGATGCCGTGTGCATGGAGGGAGATCAGAAGCAGCGGCGCCTCGAGCCCCTCCGCCCGCGGCTGCCCTCGCTCGGCCGAGACGATGACGAGGCGCGAGAGTTGCTGTGGGTGCCGGAGCTGCCCTCCAAGAAGGAGCCGCTGCGCGCCGAAGGCTGGTGGAGTGAGGATCGTTTCACGTCATGGCTTGCCGGAGGTTCTGTTCCGGCGCAAGACCCGGCGAACCTGCTGGCGCTGCCGCGGCGTGTGCAGGTGCATGTCGGCATCCGACCCGAGCAACAGACCGCCGATGCGGGGGTGCTCTTCTCGCATGATGTCCTGGAGACGCTGGAGGCTGGCGCTGAATGGGCCATCGGGCTGGAGGGGAGCCTGCCCGCAGCAGGCACGCCCGCCGTCGTGACGCTAGGATCCGACAGGCGTCTCGCCTGGGTCGAGGTGCTGCCTGAGCTGGCCTTCGATCCTCCGGAAACCGTGATGCAGGTATTCCGCTCGGGCAGCGCCGGGTTGAGGCTTTTCGTTGTCAGCCCGGCATCGTTCCAGCGCGGCTGGCTGCCCGACGGGATCCGGAGACAAGGCCGGCAGTTCCGGGGACAGATCGCGGGAGTCGATGGCGATGTTGTTTTGAGGGCTGCGATGGTCTCGCGACCGCTGCATGTTTCCGGCTGGGACATGGCGGCCAGCGCGCCTAAGTCGACCTCACGGATGGTGCCGCCAAGTGCTGTATACTTTTTCGAGCGGGAGGACGGCCGGCAGTTCGGTGAGTCAGAAGCGCGTACGCTGTGGCTGGGGGCGCTGGGGTCTCGTACCCAGGAGGGTTTCGGTCGCATGCTGCCCGGAGTCTGGTCTCCCAGAAGGAGCGCGCGATGAAGATGATGCCGTTTCTCTTGCACGTGCTGTCGCCGCTGCACGCCGGAACAGGGCAGGCGGCGGACGTCATCGATCTGCCCATCGCCCGCATGAAGGCCACGGGAATCCCCTTCGTGCCCGGCACCTCGATCAAGGGGGTGCTGCGCGACGCATGCGGCAGGATCGACATCGAGAAAACCGAGGCCATCTTCGGCACGGCCGATGCCGAGGCGGCCCACGCGGGGGCGCTGGTGGTGGGTGATGCACGCCTGCTGGCGCTGCCGGTGCGCAGCTTCAAGGGCACGTTCGCGTGGACCAGCTCGCCGCTGCTTCTGGTGCTGGCCCAGCGAGATCTCGCAACGGCGCTTCCGATCCCGTCGTTTCAGAGCCGTGGGGCGAAGGTGGCTCCCGGGCCGGCCTGCATCCACAATGGCCGTCTTTATCTGGAGGATCTCGACCTTCCCGCCGAGGAATCCGCGGAGCTTGCGCAGTGGGCGGAGATGCTGGCACCGGTCGTCTCGCCCGGTGAGGACATCTTCACGAAGCGCTTCAGTATCGTCGATGACGATACGATGGCATTCCTGTCGGAGACGGCAACACAGGTGGATGCCCGGGTGCGGCTCTCCGAAAGGACGAGGACCGTCGAGCGTGGTGCGCTCTGGCTCGAAGAAAGTCTGCCGCCGGAGACCTTGCTCATAGGGCTTCTAGCGGCCGAGTCGAGTCGCGCACAGAAGGTGAAGATGGACCCGGACGAGGTGCTGGAATTCGCCCTGACCGGCAACGAAGCCGTGCAGCTCGGGGGGAAGGCTACAACGGGACACGGCCGGTGCCGGCTCATCCCCGTACCGCAGGCAGGAGCTGCCGATGTCAGGCGATGACGCAGAGGGCCGGCAGGCCCCGGGAGCAGGAAGCGGTCACGCAAGACCTGTGTTGCTGCGCCATCAGAGCCTTGCGCTGCACGCCTACGGTGTCGTCGGCAAGGTGAGTGGCAAGCAGCAAAGAAAGGACTACGAGAGGGCGGTGAAGAATCTGGGCGCCAACATCCTTCGCAGCGGGCTTGCCGCGGCGATGGCCGCCCTGGAGCGGCGCTCCGATCGCGGCAAGAGATTGCTGGATCATCTGGCGAGGGCCGGTATCCCAGGTCTGGAAGCTGCGACGGCGGACGACCTGCCAGAGCGCGTGCGCGGCCTCGATGTTGACGCCTACATGATCGCCACTAGGCAGATGTTGCACCTGGCAGCGTGGCTCAAGCGAGCCGCGCAGGCGACCTTCGTGGACGATGACGATGCGGAACAGGCTGAAATCGGTTGAGGAGCTTCCCGCTCATCTCGGGCTTGCCTACGATGCCTGGGCGCCCACCGGAGCCGACGGCAAGGTTCCGGATCGAGAGCGAGAAGCTTGGCTGACTAGACTCGCGGTGCTTCCGATCTCGGCGGACTACGTGCGTGCGTTCGAGCGGTGGAAGACGGCCTTCAAACTGCCGGGTGACCGGCTCTTCGAGCTTGAGCTGTTGAGTCGTCTGCTTCTGGGCCACGGCAATCCGAGCGCCACCGATGTGGGCATCACGCTCCAGCGCACCTGGGGCGTGCCCCTCATCCCCGGCTCGGCGCTGAAGGGGCTGCTTGCACATTACGTCGATGCCGTGTACGGGCCCGACAAGCCGGAACTCCCGCCAGGGGAGCAACCAGAAGACCAGCGAGAGCGCGTGGGCTACCAGGGGGTGATCCGCCAGCGCGGGCGTGTCATCCGGGGCCCGGGCGAGCTCTACGGCAAACTCTTCGGCGCGCCCGAGGCCGATCAGGGGCCAGACGCCGGCGCGTCGGCCGGCTGCGTTGTTTTCCACGACGCCGTATACGTCCCCGGAAGCGCTGTAGACGACTGCCCCTTCGCCCCCGACGTTCTCACGGTCCATCAGAAGATGGGCTACTATGACTCCTGCGGCGGGAGCTGGCCGAACGATTACGAGAACCCGAACCCCGTCCCCTTTCTCACGGTCCGACCGGGAGTGCGGATACTCGCCGCGCTTTCGGGACCGGCCGAATGGACTGGCTTGGCCGAGCAACTGCTCGTCGATGCTCTGCGGGTGTGGGGTGTTGGAGGAAAGACCAGCAGCGGGTACGGCCGTCTCGTTCGAGCGGATGAGGCTCCGGGCCGGAATGGTAGAGCCGCGGGACACAACAGCGCGCAGGCCGAGGAGCCGCGACATCGGCGCGGCGATCGTATCAAGGTCGAGCGTGTGCCGGATTCAGGGCCCAAGGCAAAGATCAAGTTCCGCACCCCCGACGGTTTCCTGGGCCATTTCGTAGGAGAAAACCCGCCGCCGATCGGCACCGGCGGAACCATCGAGGTGTGGGTGGCCAACGTGAGCCCGCACGCATATACGCTCACCCTCCGGCACCCTAAGGACAAGAAGCGGTGAAACCGAGGTGACTCATGGGTGGTGACCATTCACCCACGACTGTCCTCTTCCTCACGGTCGGGTGTGGCAACCCAGCCAGATTGGAGGAGACGCTCTACGCCCCGATCTCCAAGTCAATCTCCACGGACGATTGGGAGCGCATAGTTCTGCTGCCATCAGGGGATACCCTCGATCATGCTCGCCAGCTGAAGAAACGACACTTACATCATGACGTACACATCCGGCCGCTGCCGGACGGCGTGTCCGAAAATGACGCGGACGGATGCTACCAGCATTTCCAGGGGGTCATCGCCGAGTTCGGCCGGCCATCATGCACGAACATGGCCGTTGACATCACCCGTGGTACGAAGGCCATGAGCGCCGCCCTCATGCTTGCCGCCTTCCGCCATCGGATCGCGCGCGTGCGCTACGTGGAAGGTGACCGTGATCCCTCGAACCCCGCTGTCATCGTACCTCGCAGCGAGCGCATCCGCGACATCCGTACCGATATCGCCATCAAGCACCGCACCCTCGATGATGCTCATTTGCTGTTCGAGA
>JBHHYG010000322.1:0-4129 GCA_046757445.1 Acidobacteriota bacterium | reverse complement strand
TCACGACGAAAGAGGAAATCACGCTCGGCGTTCGGGTCTTCCTCGAACAGGCGCCACAGGAACTGGTGCTCACGATAGGCATCCTGGCAGACCTGACGGGCCACTTGTTGAACATCGGCATGTGGTGACAGGGAAATGCGACTGAAATACATGGCTAAGCCTCCCTTTGCTGCACGAGGCGGTATTCCTCGCGTTCCATGAATTGCCAGCGGGTTCGGCTGATGGGCTGATCCCGGCGTACTTCCGTCATCACCGCGCCCTCGCCGGAGAAGCCTGCAGCGACACAGCCCAGGCCTTCCCAGTAATAGGTAACTGTGTCAGGCAATTTCAAAGACTCAAGAAACTCATCCAAGGCCGGTATCTGATCGAAAGCCACCTTGAGGTTTTCCGCCGCCATGATACGGGGGCTCAGTTGCAGCGCCGGTGGACAGGACTTGCGACCGAGATACAGGGTGAAGCGAGGTTGTTGCAAGGCCGCCTGCAACTCCAGCAGTGTATGAGGCGCCTCCTCACTCCATGGCCACAGCGCGATGGTGTACAAGGCATCCTGCCGGTAATCACGTGTGGACAGAATAGTGTTGAGTGATTCGGCATCCAATTCGTCCCGGCGAGTACGGTGGACCACGGCATGCCGCTGCGGTGGTACCTGGGTGGTGTGATAGTCGCGGAGGAATTCGCCGGCACTATCCTGGCGGATACCGAGGCCGTAGCCTTCGGCCAATGCGGCCAGGCGGTCCGTTTCGTGGCGCCGGATACCCAGAGCCGCGGCCAGCAGGCCAATGATGGCTGACTTGCCAGGGTGGGTGAACGTGGGCCGGCGCTCGCCCACGGCGATGTCACCCCAGGCAGCAAGCGGGCCATAGAGCCTGAAGAGAAGATAGTCTGCCATCATCCCCGCCCCAAGGCACAGTCGATCACGGCCTGCAGGCTGCCTTCACCCTTCTCAGCATTCAATACACTGCGGGTATCGGCACAGGGACCGTAGACATCATCCATATTTTTCATGGTCTTTTCCAGCTTATGGATGGCCTGTGAGAGAAAGTCATGGCCTTTCACGGGATCCAGAAAGGCGACAGACAGGGAACGCGGCTGCTGGTCACCGCGCTCGCAGAGCACGAAGGAGGCACGGGCCCGGGAAGCAAAGCTGTTCTGCTTGCCTGTGGGTGCTACAGTGGCGGCACACTCGACCAGCGCGGCCAGGGCCTTGTCTGCCAGCCCGGCATCGCCGGCGAGGTTTTCCTGCAGCAGCTCGCGGTCGATGCAGGCATAGAGATAGAACAGGCCAGCGGCGAATTCCGTCTCACCCATGTGGCCGGCGCCGATATCTTCCTCACCGCTATTGAGGTCGTCCACAGCGGTGAAGAAATCATCCTCGGCAATGACAGAATGTACGGTAATGGCATGAGCAATCTGGGCCGCGGCCTCGGTGTTGTAGACAGGGCTGGAGGCCAGCATGCGGCCGAACAGGGCGATATCGGCCGCGCTGTGCTGCTTGCGCAGCAGATCCAGTTCATCGTCCTTTGGTCCCTCGCCCCGCTGAGCAATGGTTTCCACGAGCTGGTCGATGGCAGCCTTTTCCTCTGGACTGAAGTGGGCAAGCTGTTCGATTTGCAGTTCCGTGCTTTCCTTTTTCCTGCGTTCATTATCGGGCAAGCCTTTCAGACTCTCCCTCTCTTTCTTCGACAGGGTCTTCAACTTGCCGAAGACACCGGCAATAGCCTTTGCCCACTCGGCGGCCTGCTTCTCTTTGACGTCCTTCGCCACCAAGTCATTGAACACCCTGATACCCATTTCCTTGGTTCGGGTGCCGATGTGGCCATCGAGTGCCTGCTTGAAGGTATCCGAGGTTCTCCAAGCCCTCTTCAGGCTCTGGGAGGAAACCCGCAGTCGCGACTCACCACCCATTACGGCGCTCTTTGGGCGTCCCAAATCATCACGATTGAGATTGGCCGGGGGGTACGAAGTCAACAGATGCAGCTGAACGAAACGACTCATAATGAAATTCTCCTTGTCTATGGTAAATGGATGGCTATTGGCTCAGGCACTTCTCTTTTCCGGCACACGCGGAAAATAGTCAGCAGCCCAACGCTTCTTAACTCCCTTGCCCCAGTAGTAGACCGAATCGGCCAGGTCGAGAATATCGGCCTTGTTGCCGAGCACGCGCAGAATGCGAATCAGGGCGGGATAAAGATCTGCGCGCTCGCGTTGCAGCAAGCGGCGGAAGCGGAGTTCGCTTACAGCCGGTGTGTTGCCTTCCGTCATCGCCACGGCAAGTTTCCTGCCAGGCGTGGTTTCGTGCACTTGCGCGGCGAGTCCGGCAATGGCCGCCAGCCGTCCCTCCCAACCGGACTCACCGGCAAAGGCAGGCCGCAGCCTGTGGCACAAGCGCTGAAAGCTAGCCGTTATCGCCACCTCGTCCGGGCTCTTGCATCGGCGTAGTTCGGCACGCGCGCCTCGGTCTTCTCGTAGATTCTCCCACCAGGCAAGCAGATCTTTACCTGCCTTACTGTCTTCGGAAAAAATGGTTTTCATGCTGCCTTCTCCTCATAGCCGACCCGTTTCAATAGTTTGTTCAGCGCCTTTTTCAGGTTTGCTTGCGCGGTGACGATACGACGCGGATCGGAAAAGGCAATGTCACCACGCGCGGCGTGATCCTCGAACAATCGCATGGCTGCATGATGGACGATTTGCTGCCAGCGGTTCACGATATCAGCGTCATTACCTTTTTCGACGGCCGCCTTTAGCTCTGGAAGCAGGTTGTAGAAATCTGTCTCCGTACGCTGGAAGAAATCCTCCTTGAGGTAAGCCGTGTCGCCGCGCGCATCGCCGGGCCGTTTGAACCAGGCCTCCTTGATATGTTTCTGTGCCGCAGCCGCGGCCTGCTCGGCGGCATCCACCATCTGTTTCACCCGCCGGCCAAAAGTTATGCGCTGGGTTTCATCGAGAATGATGATCAGGGGTGTAGCGGACTCATACCAGCAGCGGGGTTTCATGTTGTCCATGTCATATCCAAATACCCATAGACGAAGCTGCTCCGACGGCAAACGCCGCGCCTCGTTGGTCTGAAAGGCTCGCACCACCAGGGCGGGACGGACCCTCTCTGTTCCCTCGACCCAGCCGGGCCAGTGTCGGTAACTGAAACCATCAGACTGGGCATGCAATGGCAAGGGCTCCCCGCTTCTGGCGTCAATATAATAGGGGCTGAGGGGATGCTGCCATGGCCCCGTGTATTTGATGCCATAGTTTCGCGTGACGTAGCGGATAACCAGAGGTACATCCTCGGCCGCACAGATATCGCACTGCCCCTGCTGCTGTATCTGCCAATCGATGCGAATTCGCCGCGGCATGCCCCAGTACATTTGCAGGGGATGGACATCGCGGGGCGTGGTCTCCCGTCCGGTCTTCGCCTCGCTGGTGCGTGTGGGTGCAAGCCAGGGAAAAACATCTGCCGTGGGCGCATCCACCGCCTCTCCGGCCCGGGGCCCCAGGCTCCCGAGTCCGAGCACGTTGAGCCAGAGGTTGCGCCACAAAGTCTCTTCCAATTGACTGCCTGCCGGATCCAGGCTCACCAGTGTGGTTAGAGGCCCGCCACCACGCAAGGAGGTTCGATGGCCAACGCCACCACTGGGAGCATTGGTCTGCAAGGTAAACAGGGCTATAGCGACACAGGCGGGACAAACTGATGAAATCGTATCACGTTTGATGAAGTGATCGGTGTTGTCTCGCAGCGACTTGCCTCCGGGGGCATCGATAAGCAAAGCATCGATAGCCTTGCTCTCACGCTCCAGTTCTTCAAAATCCTGCATGAAACGTGGACCATCGCCATCCAGTTCGAAGGCGCTGGCGAAGGGTGCGAAACGTGCACGCAGCGTCTCCGGCGAAGGTGGTATCTCCAGCCATTCTGCCCAGGATTCATCGTTTGTGGGGACGGACGTTGTCTGCAACAAGCCGATAAGAAACTGCATCAGCGAACCATTGAAATCCGGGCGGGGCGCCGCCACGGCCAGTATGGGATCGTCCGCCTCCGTAAGTTGCCAGGGGGCGATACGTTCCTGCCTGCCGCTGACGCGGCGGATGGGGATCCAGGGATCATTGATCAGGTTCATAACTAGTTCCTGTTGAATTTAGC
>JBHHYG010000321.1:0-4142 GCA_046757445.1 Acidobacteriota bacterium | reverse complement strand
TAGGCTCCTCGTTGACGGTGGCGATCATCGTCCTGCTCGCTGGTGGCCTGGCGATGGCCAGCGGGGGGACGCAGGAGGGGACGTTGGCGGCAGGCCGGCATACGATCGGGGCGCCCCGCACGTCGGTTACGAAGGCCAACCCTGTGCAGGGCCCGCGAGGCGCATTCGGCTTCCAGGTGGGTGAGGAGCGCCGTTACATCCTCGATCCTCCCGAGTCCCTTCGCAGTGGCGAGTCAGCGAGCTGGAGGATCCGGCTCGATCGCCTACAAGGCGAGGATCTCGATCGACAGGCGGTCTTCGTCCTCGAGCACCAGCGTGACGAGCTGCTCGTCGACTTCCTCAGCGGCGGTCGGTTGCTCAGCGTCAGGGTGGATGCCGAGGTGACTGTCAACGGGTCCGGCTTTCCTCTGAAGCTGGTGCTCAACGAGCAGCGGGACGTCGGCGGGGCGAGAGGCTCGAGAAGTGACCTGCGCACGACGACCTACCTGTACCAGGACGGCCGTTACCTGAAGCGAGTGCGCTTCGGCGGGCGGGAATGGAAGTTTGACGTTCCCATTGCCAGCAACTCCCACCTCGACCTCGAGGCACAGAGCGGCCTCTACCTGTACCTGCCCTCGGGCCTCGGTTGCATGGGCCGGCTGAGCGACATGCGGCCATCGCAGCCGATGCGGCGGCGCTCCAATTGTGATTTCAGCGACCCCGCTTTCGCCAATCCCGGCTTGCTGAGCCTGGTGTTGCCGCAGCTACGAGAGCAAGCGCGCGGTGAGTTGGAGGTCTTGTTTTTCACCCCCATCGGGGTGGGAACGCGGGCGGCGGGGCTCATCGACATGCGTCGCTGGCTCAGCAGGGAACGAGGCTCGCTGCGAAACCTCGACCGTTACTACGATCCCTCCAAGCTGAAGCTGGCGGAGCCCGCCGAGGTACAGGTGGGTGGCAGGACGATGGATGCATGGCGACTGGACGTGGGCGGCTCGGTGCGCGACGTCTTCGTCGATTCAGCGGGCAGGGTGCTGCGGGAAAATATCGATCCCGACCCCACGACCTTCGCAAAGCGTTGGATCCGCCTGCTATTCGCCTCTGAGTACTAAACGGGCCAGTTGCAGGGTCACCAGGCGGCCAGGATGCGCAGGTCACGAATGTTGTTGCCCGTCGGGCCGGTGATCAGCGCATCGCCCAGCTCGGAGAAGAAACCGTAGGAGTCGGAGCGCCGCGCGTACTCGTCGGGGTCCAATCCTGTTTGCCGGGCCCGCGCGAGCGTGCTGCCGTCGGCCACGGCTCCCGCCGCCGGTGAGGTTCCGTCGACACCGTCGCTGCCGGCACTGAGAACGGCGATATTGCGTCCGGCGATCCTGGCCACGCAATCGAGGACGAAGGCCTGGTTGCGGCCACCCCGGCCATCGCCGGTTACCGGACAGGAGTACTCGCCTCCACTGACGATGGCCACGGTCTGGCCGGGATGTTGCAGTCGCAGCTTCTGCAGGCGCCGAAGCAGGTGCGTGGTGGCGCGCTCGAGGGGGCAATCATCCCGCACCGAGAGGTCGACCTCGACGAGCCAACCCTGCCCACTGGCCTCCTCACCGAGCATCGCCACCGCCTCTTCGGGTGAGAGCAGGCAATGCCAGGAGCTGGTGCGAAAGATTTCCGCGCCTGGCTTGGGGGTTTCTGGGATTTCCCGCTTCTCGAAGATGCTGCGGATCGAGGCCGGAAGGCGGCCCGTCAGGTCGGCGCTGCGGACGATGCGGTAGCAGTCTTCGACGGTCGACTCGTCCGCCATCGTCGGGCCGGAGGCGACGTTCGAGGGGCTGTCGGGGGGCGCATCGGAAACGTAGATCGTCAGCTGGCGGGCCGGGTAGGCGAGCTCGGTCAGGCGACCTCCCTTGACGGCCGAGAAATGCTTCCTGACGAAGTTGACGTCGAGAATGTTGACGCCACAGGTCACCAAGAGCTCGTAGAATTGCTGGCAATCTGGCAGCGAGATCGTCTCGGAGATCGGCCGTTCGCAGATGGAGGAACCTCCGCCCGACAGCAGGTACAGCACCAGGTCGTGAGGAGTAAGGCGCCGCAACTGTTTTATGACGGCGTCGGCGGCAGCGAAACTGTCGGCGTTCGGGTACGGGTGGCCACCGTAGAAGCGCGCAAAGCGCTGAAGATGGTTGCCCCCCCGGTAGTCGCCCACGGTCGAAGTGAGCGTCGGTATCCCACCCGCATCCGAGGCAGTGCCCGCCGCCGCGTCGGGTGAGCCCGCCGATGCCAGGCGCGGCGGCACCCCCGATATCAGCCCCGTCAAGCGGACAGGAGAGAGGATGTCGGCAACGATCGCCGCCATCTGGAAGGCGGCCTTGCCGAGGGCGACCGCGACGATGTTCTCGTAGTCGCGCAGCTCGAGGCGCTCGTTCCCGACCTTCAGGATGCCGTTGCTGCACGAGAGCTGCTCAGGAATCAGGCGGTCGAGTGCGAGCTTGTCGAGGGTTTGCAGAAAGATTCTCTGCAGCGCTTCCTTCATCGACCGTTCAACAGGCGCCGACTCTCTGCCGGGCCATGCGCGGCACCCTGCTCAGTCAGGCAAGGAGCTCTCGGACAGGACCGGGGCCTCGAGCTCTGGACAGACGTGATCCTGAGCGAATTCCCAGTCCTCGGCATCATCCACTTCCGCCCATGCCAGACTCCCCGTGTCGATGCAATCCACTCTCTCGCCGTCGGCGGCAAGCAGGCCGATGACATCGTTGAAGTACTGGGTCACCTGACCCTCCCCAAACAGTGAATCGGTTTTTTCGAACAGCATCTGCGAGCCTTTGGCGGAGAAGGTGGCGATGCCGATGAAGGTGCCGCTGGCTTCCTCGCGGTCGATCGACTTCTTCAATGCCACCACCCTGTCGTCGCGAACAATGACCTTGGTCGTTTCCTCCCGAAACTCTGGGTCGATGACAACAGAGACGTCCGCCTGGACTTCCGCTGCCGAGCGGATGATATCGGGATGGCAGATCACGTCGGCGTTCAGGCACAAGAAGCTCGAGCCGTTCAACCAATCCTTCGCCAGCCATAGCGAGTACATATTGTTGGTCGTGGCGAAGTCGGGGTTGGTGATAAAGGCGATGCGATCGACATGGTCCGGGAAATGCCGCTTTACGTGCTCCGTGACCTGATCTCCTGCGTGCCCTACGACGATGGCGAGATCCGTGACGCCGACTCGGAACAGGCTCTCGAGCTGAAAATCGAGTATCGTGCGACCACAAAACGACAGAAGGCATTTCGGTTCCCCATGGGTGATGGCGAAAATGCGCGAACCCCGCCCCGCTGCAAGAATGACAGCTTTCATGATTCTTCCTGATCTCTGATCATTCACCTCGTCGGTAACGACCCGGCAGGCTGCTCCCAGTTGTCGGCAGGATTGTCGTTACCCGGCGATCGGAACAAGTGATTGGTATACAGGACTGCTATCCACGTAACGTTGCTGATGAAGGCTCCCAATGCGACGAAAACCTGCAGTGCCCCAAGAACCGAGAACCAAAAGACCCCGTGGCACAGAACTCCTTTTTTGATGATGAACTGATATCGGCGAATCTTTTGCGATAGAAAGTTGTCGGAGTCTTGCTCGAGGCGTCGGTAGAACCGTATCAGGTACTCTTCCGGCCGCTCGGGTCGGGTGGCCAGCTTTCGTTGCTTTGCGAACAAGAAAAACGAGGTTACGCAGCCCAGCAGGGTCATCGCTCCGAGCAGTAGCCAGATAGCCCCGTGTTCCCGGTAAAGGCCGATGGTCATTCCGGACAGCAGGAATAGGTAGCTCATGTAGTCGACGTAGGTTTCCAGCCAGCAGCCGAACGGAGACTCCTGGAACTTGGTTCGCGCCAGCATGCCGTCCATCTCATCGAATTCCACAGCGATGAAAAAGAGCAGGCCACCGACGGCATAGGCTGCCCAGTGGCCCCGGGAGTAGGCGTAGCCCGAAGCAACGGCCACCAGCAGCCCCAAGAAGGTAATCATATTGGCGGTGATGGGTGTTTTTAGCAACCATCGCACCGCCGGCCGGCAAAGCGAGCGGTTGAAGTTCGAGAAGATCCCGTCCGTCGGCTTGCCGGAGCCGCGCACCAGCAGGCGCACGGCCTCGCGGACGCTGGAGCGCGACTCGACGTTGGTTCCTCCCG
>JBHHYG010000320.1:0-4143 GCA_046757445.1 Acidobacteriota bacterium | reverse complement strand
CAAGGGCGTGCGTCGATTCGTCAGCGTCCTTGCGAGGCGCCCTTCGAATCCACCGCGACTTCCCTCGGTCCACCCGCCGGGCGGGAAGTGGCAGGTCAAGATCGTCGGGATCCGGGGACGGTTCGTGCTGAGCCTCCTTCGTCCCGGCGGGAACGCCGGACTGTATCCGAACCAGGTCGTGGAAAAGGAGCTGGCGGTGCCGGCGACGACCCGTGGCTGGGACACGATCTGCAAGATCTGCCACAGGCTCGGCTGAGCCCAGGATGCCCTTTTCGGAGACAAGGTCCCGATCCACACGAGCGGCGCCGTGGGCCGCCGCGGTTCGGCGACTGTCGGATACACAGGAGATGCGGATGGCTGAGGATTCCGGACCCATCTGTGTCGGGGCGGCTCCATGGATCGCCTGCGCCGATCTGACCGCGGCCGTCGAACACGGTCGTGACGTGCTGGGCTTCAACGGGGAGTGGAGCTGGTCCTGGGGCGATCCGCACGATCACGCGGGTTTGAGCCGTGGGCGAACGAGGATCCTGCTCGTCGAGGATGCCGGGCGCGCCGCGCGCAGCCGCGGCAACGAAGTCGTCATCTAGGCCCAAAACAAGCGAATCGCGCGAGGTTCCATGACTGCCGTGAGTGGTCTCCGGCGCAGGCAGAGCTCCGCCGTGCCTGACCTTCCGGTCGGGAGTTTCTCCTCGCGCTGTGTGTCGGTCATTGGTCGGCTCGCTTTCTGGAATTGGGAAGGTGGGTGGAAACCGGGGCCTCTTGCGCCCGGGCTCAGCAGCGGCCGTTCAGCAGCGTAGCGGCTGACGCAGCACAGCAACGCCGCGCAGCAGGACGTCCATCCAGCGATTCCACGACAGCAGCCGGAAGACGATCCGTCGGCCCGTGCGCACCACCTGGCAGGCCACGCGCATGAAGGCGTTGAGGAAGGTCTTGAACTCCATCGCCAGCACGGCGCGCTTCTCGGCGCGGTACTTCTCAGCCCAGCGACCCGATTCCGGCAGCAGCAACGCAAACCAGGCCTTCAAGGTCCAGGCCAGCCCCACCATCACCATGTAGGCCCAGTTGCTGGTCAGATCCGCCACCGGCATGCACAGGGCCCGCACCCCGTTCTTGAGCTGAGCGATGAGGTTCTCCTGGTCGCAGCGTTGGTTGGCCAGCCTCACGATCTGGTCGGCCGGCTCGGGACGGTTGGTGATGTAGAAGAAGTATCGGATGTCGTCAAACAGCCGCCGCTCGCCCTTCTCCACCGACAGGTTCTTGCGCACCACCACCACGCGGTAAACCTGCTTGCAGGCTCCCGGCTTGTAAGAAAACTCCGCCACCTGCTCGGACTTCAACCGGATGTTCTCAAAACCTCGCTCGCGCACGATCTGTTCCTTGATGTTGTGGGGTCGTCGGCGCGGCTCGGTGGCCACCTCGTACTTGGCGACCCGCTTGAGGCGCTTCCAACGCCGCGCGGGCAGGGCGTCGGCGCGGGCCACCAGGTTCGGCATCGCGTCGATGCCGAAGATGAACGCCACGCCCTGTCCATCCCACCTGTCCAGATGCCGCGTCTGGCTGAAGTCGGTGTCTCCGCGCAGCAGGATCTTGCGAAACCCCGCTGCCCGGCACCGCACGATGGCCTGGTCGAACCTCTCGGCGGCTCCCTCCTGAGAGGGTCGGTTGCCGCTGCGGTTCACCAGGTAAAGCGGCTCCTTCGTGTTGGCCAGCGAGATCACCAGCGGATGGTAGCCCCACAAACCTTTATAAGAGATGTCCATGCCCTGCTTGCACTCACCGGTAGTCTCAGCCAGCGTGCCGTCCGCGTCCAGGATCGCTTCGTCGAAGAACTCCTCGGGTTGCTGGCGCCACACTTTTACCCGAACCTCGTTGATCGCCTCCATCAGACGCTCGATGTCGGCCGGCGAGAACCTCCGGCAGAAGTCCCCTTCCGTGGTCGGGTCCGGAATCCGCTGGGCGCCCACAGCGTCGAGGTACACCTCGTCGTTGCGCCGCAGCTCGATGTCCTCCAGGCACGTCCCGCCGCTCAATGCGTTGTACGCGATGTTGAGCACGTGGTCCGACTCGTGGTACGGCAGGTGCCTCTTGAGCAACGGCAACGCCTCGTCGATGGCCTCGATCAGTCCCGTGCGCCGGGCCAACAGGTGCACCATCCCGATGCCTCCTACGGCAAGACCCCGACTCCTTTCGGCCATTTCGTATTGGATGTTGCTGGCCGACAGCATCGGATCGGCCTGCTCCTGCCAGCTCCGATCTCGAAGTCGGTACTCGATGCGCCGCTTGCGATTGCTCAGCTGTCTGCGTGTATACTTGTTCACTCGAAACGCCTCCTTGTCTGCGAGAGTTGTACACTCATCACTCGCAAGATACCGAGGCGTTTCGAGAACTTCCACCGAAATCGCGTGCGGAAATCTCTCACATCACGCTTGGATAAGGCCTAGCTTCCCTTACCATGACTGTGCGGCGATGAAACGCCAAGCCCGCGACCTGGCCCGCCGCCGGCAACGCCGGCTGCCGGGCTTGCCGTGTCCGATCGGTACGGCGCCGAGCCTTCCGCTGGTTCTTCCCGGATCGGGACTCAAGGCGCCGGCACCGACTCGAGGGACTGGATCCGGTCGACGATCTCGTCGTACTCCACCGGCCAGCTCGCGGGGGGCGCGACCATCGATTCACTCTCGGTCATCGTCCGGATGCGTGCGAAGAGCTCCATCCATTCCAGGCAAAGGGCATAGAACCGGACATCGATTTCCGCGCGGTGTCGAGCGGGGCCGCTTTCAGTGCGCGCCAGATAGCGCGCGGCCTCGAGCGCTCGGCTGAAGACGGGGCGCAAAGGTAGCGCGGATTCGGCGGTTTTGCGCCAGACGGCGAGGCTCTCCGTCCCGGCGGTGGTCTTGGCGAGCAGGTCGATATGGGCCTCGCCGATCCGCTCGAGGCTCTGCGTGGCATCCTCCCCGGCGTTGAGGCTCGAGACAGCGTTCCAGTATGGTGCCCGGTGCTCGTACGCCACCACGGCCGCTCCCAGGCTCACCAGGGCGGCCGCCGTGCAGCCGACGGCGACCATCGTCAGGAGGCGCCGATCGCGGCTGTCCGGGGTGCGGCGTCCCGCGGCGAACCCGCGGATCATCTTTTCCACCCCCACGACGAGGAGGTAGGCCCCCGCGATCATCACCAGGACGGGGCCATAGCGGTGCAGGGCGTCGGGCGATGCATCGCGCAGCAGATGGACGCCGATCATCACTCCGGCGCCCAGCAGGAACATGACCACCCCCCGTCGTATCGTGGTCGCCCCGGCGATGGCGCACTCTGTCGAGAATCCGGTCATGAAGCTTCATTCCAGCATATCCCCACTATGGCGTCCACCTTGACAGCCCATCCCGCGCACGGACTACACTGCCGGTCCCGATGGAATCCGCCCACAGCCAGGAACGCCGAGGGCCCAGGGGATCGGTCGCCGTCACACTGTCCCTCGCCGTCGTGGTCTTCTGCGCGCCACTGCTCACGCACCGGTCTCTGCCGCTGGGGAGTGATGTCTATTCGACGACCCACTATCTCCAGGGGTTCATGAAGGCGTTTTCCGAGGGGGACCTCTATCCCCGATGGACCGATCGATCGAACCAGGATCTCGGCGCGCCTTCCTTCGTCATGTTTCCGCCGCTGACTTACTACGCGGCGGGGGCCGCCTGCTGGCTGACGGGGTCGATCATCAATGGGTTCAAGCTTTATCTGTTCGTCCTGGCAGTGGCGACGGTGAGCGCTTTTTACGTCCTGGCAAAGCAATGGATCGGCCCCGGCCTGCCCGCGGCCCTGGCGGCCGCCGTGTACCTGCTCGCTCCTTACCATGTCCTGGACCTCTATCAACGATTCGCCATCTCCGAGTCGACCGCCTTCGTTTTCACGCCGCTCGTCCTGTTGTTCGCCCGGCGCACGATCGATGCCGGCAGGTTGGCCGATTTCGTCGGTTTGAGCCTGGCGTACGCCGGCCTCATCTACACGCACCTCGTCAGCGCCTTGATGGTCTCGCTTTTTCTCGGTCTCTGGCTCCTGTGGGAGCTACGGCACCGGCACGGCAGCATCCCGCGTGTGGCGGCGTCGCTTCTGTGTGGACTGGGATTGGCTGCTCCGTTCCTTCTGCCCGCCGTCATC
>JBHHYG010000319.1:0-4148 GCA_046757445.1 Acidobacteriota bacterium | reverse complement strand
AGCAAGTGCAACGCCGTCGGCGCAGGCGTGCCCGTGCACTACGTCAAGGCCTCGAACCAAGCGCAACGCAGTCATCGCGCACCATTGCGCTCGCGCAGCCGCGAGCCGTTGAGAAGTTCGGGCTAGCGCGTCCGCCACTTTTCGGAGCGTGACACAGGTTGGGTTGGCTCGGTTGGGATCCTCGAGTTGCTGAACGTACTGCTGGCTCACACCCAGCTTGCCCGCCAGCTCCTTCTGCGACAGGCCGGCCCGCTTGCGCAGGCGCCTGATCTGCACGGCCGGGTGAGGATCGCCACCCAGCGCCGCGAAGGGGCGCCATCGCTCGAGACCGAATCGACGAAGGACCGCCGCCTCATCCGGATGGCGTGGCCGCGTTCGCGACGCCGAAAAGTCGGCTCCGTCGAGCAACCGTTCCGCCGTTTCTTTCCACCCGCGGCTGTCGCGCCGCCACTCTTCGTAGCTCTTGGTAGGCTCATTTATCGAGATCAGATCGACTTCGCTGCCTTGGACCTCGATTCGATTTGCTGTGGCGGGCTGGAGCGCTGTTCCGGGGAACTCCACTACTACCTCCAGCTCTGGCTCGAACCACACCCTGCCATGTTGCTGGAATCCGAGATCGGTCATCGCGCCCGCGGCAGCAGGGCTGCTCTCCACGACGAAGTCCAGATCTTTCGTCGTGTATGCAGCACTTGTGTACAGCTCCACGGCAGCACCGCCAACCCGGACCGGATGCAGGCCGTGCTCGCGAAGCGCATCGCTTGCCTTACCTACTCGCACCCGGGGGAACGAAATGCTACGGCTCCGTGGGACCAGCGGGCGGCGGGTCAACCGCACTGCCGAGCACGTGCAGGGATTGTACGGCACGCCGGGCGCCAGTTGCAGGGCCACCGGCCCAGTGAGGGTAAGGAAAGCGACCCGCAGCGCCGCGCCGAGGTGGCCCCCGACTACCTGGCCGTCCCCGGGCACGCCAACGCCATGCCGGGGGGCTGGGTCCACCGGGCCGATCATTATGAGCTCGGGGAGTGGGGCCCTCGTCAGGGGCCGCGCCGGTAGACGGTCTCGCCACCGACGAGGGTGCACTCCACCCGGATCTTCAAAAGGTCATCGTCGGGCACCGTCAGCGGGTCGCCCGACAGCACCACCATGTCGGCCAGGGCACCGGCGACGATCTTCCCCTTGTCGTCCTCTTCGAAGCTGGCCTTGGCCGCCTCGGTGGTGAACATACGGACTGCCTCCTCGCGGCTGAATTTTTCTGCCTCGTCCAACGGCCCCTCGACGCTGTAGAGATGGATCTGTCCGAGAGGAGAAAGCCACTTCTCCTCGCAGGGGTGGCAGTCGGAGCCGCCGAAGACGTGAACGCCGGCCTGCTTCAGGCTCCGGTAGCGCTGCGCCAGCCGCCGCGCCCGCTCTTCGCCGTAGGCACGGACGATCATCTCCTTGTACCAGGGCTCCATCCGGTAGGAGGGAACGGTACAGACGCTGGCACCGAGGGCGGCGATGCGCTCGATCTGCTCGTCGGTGAGCACCGGTAGGTGCTCGAAGCGGTGGCGGTGGTCGGTGCGGGGCAACCTTCGCAGGGCCTCCTCGTAGGCATCCAGGATGATGTCGGTGGAGCGCAGGCCGTCGCAGTGGATGGCGAGCTGGAAGCCGGCCCGATGGGCCCGCCAGACCAGCTCCTTGTAGTCGTCGGGGTCCTCCCTCCAGGTGTAGCCCCGCATCTCGACAGCATCCGCGTAGGGCTCGTAGTTGGCCGAGGTGCGGGTGTCGAGCCAGCCATCGACGATGATCTTCACTGGGCCTACCTTGACCCGGTGGCCGAAGCCGGTGCGCAGCCCCAGCGACTCCAGGGCGTCGACGTGCTTATAGTCGCCCACCTGGGCGATGTTCTGGTAGGCCTCGACCATCAACCACACCCGGATCGGCAGTTCGCCCCGCCACTCCAGCACCACGAAGGGCCAGATCTGCTCGGGGCCGTAGCCTCCAGGTAGCCAATTGCGGATATGGTGGACCGTGGTGATCCCCAGACGGGCCATATTGGTCACCGCCACCCGGGCCGCCTCCAGGCACTGCGCGTCGGTGGGCCGGGGGATCTTCGAGAAGACCGGCAGCATGGCGCCGTCCTTCAAGGGGCCGGAGGGCGCGCCGCTGTCGTCGCGAACGATAACGCCGTTGGCACGGTCCGGCGTGGCGCGGTCGACGCCGCCGAGCTCCAGCGCCCGGGAATTGCACAACAGCAGGTGGCCGCCGAGGTCGTTGAGGGCCACCGGGTTGTCGGGGGCCACTTCATCCAGCTCCTGGCGGGTCAGCAGCGAACGGTCAGGCCAGCGGTCGACGGCGTAGCCGCGGCCGGTGATCCATTCGCCCTTCTTCTGCTGCTTCTCCCTCTCTATGGTCTCCTCCCGGATCAATTGCAGTAGTTCCTCACGCCCCCTCACCGGCGCCAGGTTGCGGTTGTAGAAGACGGCGGCGCGAGACTCCGCCAACCCGTAACCCATGACGTGCGAGTGGGGCTCGATGAAGCCGGGAAAGAGAACCTTGCCGCCGAGATCCACGACCTCGGCGACGGGAGCCAGCTGCTGCAGCTGTTTCTCGGCGCCGACGGCGGCGATGCGCTCTCCGGCCACCAGCACCGCTTCGCCGGTGGGCTGGTGAGGATCGAGGGTGACGACCCGGGTATTGGTGAACAATCGCAACATCATACGCAGACCAACTAACGGTTGGGGCGGCAGGCGCTCTGGGTCTTTATCGCACGTAGCCGCTGCGCGAGCGAACTTCCTTGTATGGCACCCTCAGCCGCACCTTGATCTCCCGCCAGACCCCGCGTGAGGGTGGATTCTGCGGCATATAGTGGAGCACGTACTGGTGGTTGAGATAGCGACAGATATCCACACAGGCCTTTTCGAGCCAGCCCCCAACCCCACCGAACCGCTCCTCAATGCCCGGGCGCACCGCCAGCACACCACCGCTGAAGTGAGCCAGTTCCTCGACCGCTTGCGACTGCGCGGCTGGCGGACCATTCTTGCCAGCCACCGGCATTGCGCTCAGGGCCGCGCCCGGGGCGGCGCTCCGGCGCCGAGCCAGGAGTGAATGGCGGCGGGATATGCCCTCGGCCAGCAGAACGACATTGATGCTCACACCCGAGCGCTGCGCCGCCCTCATCACCGTTGAACGGTCGATCCGGCTCGAGGTGTCCGCCCCCGAGCACAGCACGAGCAAGGCACGTTTCTCGTAGGCAGCGTTCTCAAGAATCGACAGGCCGAGCGCCACGGCGTCTGAAAGTGCACGCCCCGGAGTGTCGAGGGGCCGGTAGCCCTCGACAACGGCAAGGAGCCGGGCATGGTCCATCGACAGTGGCGACAAGATCTCAGCCCGCTCCTCGAACTCGACGAGAGACAGTTCGTCCTCCCCCCTCAGATCGGCAGCAAGGGCGCCTACTGCTTCGCGGACATGCTGTGCAAAGGGAGCCATCGCGCTGCTGGCATCGAGCAGGATGACGACGCTGGTCGGATCATGTTCAGACAGAAAGTATTCCACCCGCTGCAGATCGCCACCCTCCCAGATCGTAAAGTCTTTCCGCCGCAAGCCGTCGATGAAGGAGCCTTGCTCGTCGACGACGACCACCGGCACGCGGACCACCTCGACAGTCGCTGTGTAGTTCGCCTGAGGAGAAGGGGAAGGTTCGTTCTGCCGTGCTGGTATCGGGTGACCAGCTAGGCTCAGCAGCAGGACGCAGGCGAGCAAGGTGGTTGCGATCACCATGGACGCTACTATGAGCCGTCACCGGGTGACGGTCAAGAGCCGGCCGCTGGGGCGACGCCAGTCGTGAAAGGGATGGGCGGAATCGATAAGATCAAGATAGGGCAAAGCCCAAAGTGGGCAGTTCGAGGGTGTAGGGAAGCGATCACCGTACGGCATTCTTCGCGACGCATTCTCCGGCGGAGGTCTCTGATGCGCAAAGACCGAGGGGTAACCGTCTATGGGCTCGTCGCCATGGGACTCCTCTGTTTTGTGGCCAACTTCCCCCGGGATCTGCTGGCACAAGCAAGCAGAGGAAATGCTGAAGTTGCCGCTTTTTTGCCCCTGAACCGGGCTTTGCAGTATCGCATGATTGGTCCATATCGGGGTGGGCGATCGACCGCCGTTGCGGG
>JBHHYG010000318.1:0-4150 GCA_046757445.1 Acidobacteriota bacterium | reverse complement strand
GTTTACATGGGCTTTTGGGTAGGCTCTAGGTGGCGGCGGTCGCCTCGATCTCTACCAGTGCGTTCTCGGCCAGCAGGGCCTTCACCTCCACCAACGCCATCGCCGGGTAGTGGCGGCCCATCAGCTGTCGATAAGCCTTCCCTAAGGGCTCGAGGCTGGCGAGGTAGGCTTCACGGTCGGCCACGTAGATGGTCAGGCGGCCGATGTCTTGTGGCTCGCCGCCAGCCTCGCGAACGACGGCGAGGACGCTGTCGAGGGCCCGCGCGAACTGCTCGACGAACCCGGCAGGCTCGACCTTGCCGGATGCGTCGCGCGCGTCCTGGCCGGCGACGAAAAGCAGCCGACCGGCCGCCGGCGCCAGCATGCCGTGATTCCACCCCTTGGGAGCGCCGAGCGATTCCGGGTTGATGATCTCGAAGCTCATGCCAGGTGACCTCCGCCGTCGATGACGATCGCCTGGCCGTTGATACCCCTGGCCCCATCGTCACAGAGGTTGAGAACGGCGCGGGCTACCTCCTCGGGCGCGATCAGCCGCCGTTGCGGACTCATTTCGAGGATCGCCTGTAGCGCCCGCTCGCCGGACAACCCTGTCTGGCGCTCGATGCGCGCCACCGACTCGCGCGTCATATCGGTGTCGACATAGCCAGGACAGACGGCATTGGCGGTGACACCGACGGCCGCCACCTCCGCCGCCAGGCAACGGGTGAAGCCGACAACCGCGTGCTTGGAGGCGGCATAGGCAGCGATATAGCGAGCGCCCCTGAGGCCGACAACCGAGGCGATATTGATGATGCGGCCCCACTTCCGCTCCACCATCTTTCCCAAGAACGCCCGTGTACAGAGGAAGGTGCCCGTGGCGTTGACAGCCATCAGCCGGTTCCAGTCCTCCAGCTCGAGCTTGTGCACAGGAGCCGAAGAGCCGATGCCGGCATTGTTGACGAGGATGTCGATGTGCCCGAGGCGCTCGCTCGCCAAGCGCGACATCTCATCAACGCTTCCAGGATCGGTGACGTCGCAAACCTCGGCCCAGGCCTGATATCCACCGGCACACAGCCGCGCCGCCACGGCTTCGATCTCGCTCTTGGTGCGGGCGGCCACCACCACCGCTGCTCCTGCCTCCGCCAGCGCCGCCGCCACCGCTGCGCCGATGCCCCTACCGCCTCCGGTGATGACGGCCGCCTTGCCTTCGAGAAGCATGGCGATAGTCTACAGCCTTATGATTGGCTGGTCAGGCAGGTACGCACCCTGGAGAAACCCTCCATGGTTCGGACGGGCCCCTGGAACGTGTGAGCCGGCCGCAGGGCAGCAGGGAGACGAATGATGCGAACACCCTTGATGGACCGGGTGGCGGTGGTTACAGGCGCCTCCACGGGCATAGGCCGCGCAACAGCGTTGAAGCTGGCGCACGCCGGGACGCGGCTGGCGCTGGTGGCCAGATCGAAGGATAAGCTCGAGTCCTTGGCTGACGAGGTGAGCGAAATCGCCCGGCAACGAGCCGACGCTGAAGTCAACGGCAAGGACGGGGTCGACCCGGCGGCGCTGGTCGCCGTCGCCGACGTTGCCGACCCGGACGCCGTCGCCACCATGGCCGAGCGCGTCCGCGGCACATTCCCGCAGGTCGACATCCTCGTCAACAACGCCGGCATCGGCCACTGGTCGAGCTTCGCCGAGACGCCGCCGGAAAAGGTGCGCAAGATCATGGAAGTGAACTTCTTCGGCGCCTTGCACTGCACGCGGGCCTTCCTACCGCGGATGCTCGAGCGCCGCTCCGGCACCCTCGTCTTCGTCTCCTCCGGCCTGGGAGAGCTGCCGTTCCCCAACTCGAGCATCTACTGCGCCAGCAAGCACGCCATGAACGGCTTCGCCGGCTCGCTGCGCGCCGAGGTGGAGCCCGCGGGCGTGCATGTGCTGCTGGTCATGCCAGGGGGCACCGACTCGGAGTTCTTCAAGGCCAACGAGTTCCCGGCGCCGGTGCTGTCGGAGTTCCTCGGTCAACACCTGGACAGCTCAGAGAAGGTCGCCGAGCGCATCGTCGCCGGCATCCGGCGCGGCAGGCGGCGCGTCGTTCTCAAGCTGTGGAACGACCTCGGCCTGCGGCTGGCCAAGGCCCTACCAGGGCTGCAAGCACGCTTCCTGCGCCGCATCGGTGAGCGCCTGGCCGACGGCAAAGAGACTTAGCCCGCATTTCTCAACGGCTCACCGGCGCTCTTTTGCAAGTAGAGTGTTTGAGTCGGGAAGGCGAACTCGATCCCCTCTTCGGCGAAGCGCTTGAAGATCTGCAGGTTGATCGCCTGCTGGGTGTCCATGAAGTCGCCGTAGGCGGCACTGGTAACCCAGTAGACGGCCTCGAAGTTCAGCGAGAAGTCGCCGAACTTGCTGAAGTGGGCACGGTCGAAGCGGGCCATCGGGTGGGCGCGAATGAGCTCCTCGATCATCGAGGGAATCGCCTCGAGCTTTTCCAGCGGCGTGTCGTAGGTCACCCCCAGGCTGAGGGCGCCGCGCCGTTCTTTCATGCGCTTGAAGTTGCGCAGGCGGCTGCCCAGCAGGTCGGCATTAGCGATGACCAGCTGTTCGCCGGTGTTGCTACGGATTCTCGTGCTCTTGAGGCCGATGTGCTCGACCGTGCCGCGGTAGTCGCCGACGGTGATGAAATCGCCGATGACGAACGGCTTGTCCAAGACGATGGACAAGCTGCCGAACAGATCGCTGAGGATGTTTTGCACGGCAAGAGCGACGGCGATGCCGCCAATGCCCAGGCCGGTGACCAGCGCGGTGACATCGAACCCCAGGGTTCCGAGACCCACCATGACGATCAGCGAGTAGAAGACCAGCCGGCAGATGAAGCCGAGGCTGCTGACCATGGTGAGGGTGCCTGCGTCCTCTACGATGCGCTGTTTCATGTAGACGGACAGCCCGAAGGTAATGAGGCGATTTCCCCAGATGGCCGCCTGTACGAGGAAGACGACGGCGGCGGCGCTGTTGAGGAAGGTGTCGATCGACTCCGGCAGCAGCAGCAACGTCGAGCCCACGTAGAGGGCCAGTGCCAGGAGAATGATGAACTTGGTGCTCGAGAGCAGATCGACGACCAGGTCGTCGATCTCGGTCTCGGTCCTCTCGGCCCATCTCTTCAGGCGGTGCACGGCCAGCGACTTCAGAATCCCCAGCACCACCAGGGCAACGGCTGCCGCGGCCAGCGCCGCCCCCCATTGCAGCAGGGAGTTTCCCAGATAAGTCTGCTCCAGAATCTGCACGGATTACCTCCAAAATCTAAGTTGCGCCAACCGGCCCGCAATGAGCCGGCGTGGCGATTCACGGTTCAAGAATCACCTTGGTACAGCCTTCCAGCTTGTTGTCGAAGATCTCGTAACCTCTGGCTCCATCCTCCAGCGGCAGCCGGTGGGAAATCACCGCGGCTAGCTCGTCGCTTCTCGATTGCACCAGCGGCACCAGGCGCTCCATATAATGGCGCGCCGGGCAGCGCCCGCTCTTGAGGGTGAGGTTCTTATCGTAGGCCTGCACCGGCGAGAAGCCGAATTGCGCTTCCGTGTGCACACCCACCGAGGAGAGTACGCCACCCGGGCGCAGCATGGCGATGGCGAGAAAAGTGGCTGCGGCGCTGCCCACCACCTCCATCACCGCGTCGGCCCCCCTGCCGTCGGTGGCCTCCTTGACCCTCGTCACCGGATCGTCCTCGAGGTAATCGACGGCGGTGGCCCCGAGTCTGCTGGCCAGCGCCAGCCGCTCGGGCACCGAATCGACCCCGAAGAGGTTCTTTGCTCCCAGTTCCCGGGCGCCGATGAGGGTCATCAACCCGACCGGTCCACAGCCGACGACCGCGTAGGTCCCCTCGCCCGAGACCCCCGCCTGCTCGGCACAAAAGTAGCCCGTCGAGAGAATATCGCCGAGCAGCAACGCCTCCTCCTGCAGCATTTCCTCGGGCGGCTCGAGGAGCGTGGAGTCGGCCAGCGGCACGCGAACGTATTCCGCCTGTGCCCCCTGCAGGCCGCGCCCGTCTTCCACCCAGCCGAAGAGCTGGCCCGAGACGCAGCGGCAGGTCAGCCCGCAGCGACAATAAAAGCAGCTCCCACAATTGGTGGTGAACGGGCTGCAAACCCGATCCCCCGGCTCGAAGCCGCTAACCTCCCCCCCG
>JBHHYG010000317.1:0-4155 GCA_046757445.1 Acidobacteriota bacterium | reverse complement strand
CTAGCCCGAACTTCTCAACGGCTCGTGAAACGAGCGCGTGCAAGGGAAAAGAGTCGCCGGCCTCTGTCACGGCATCACGGCTCCAGCACGGCACCGAACTGCAGGATGAACTCGAGGATCCTCGATGCCACCAGCATGTTCTCGGCGCTGAAGCGCACAGCATGCGCGTCGGGGCGCTCGAAGATCGGCAGGTAAGCCAGTAGCTGGCTCGGCCTGTAGTTCTTGAAGCGAATCTCGAAAGTCAAGGGCGTCGAGGGCCGGTAGGGCTCGAACTCGCCGATGCGGGAAACGGCCCGCTCCGCGGTGCTGCGGATGAGATCCTGGGCTGCCTTCGGTGTCAGCGTGCGGGCGGCGTGAAAGGAGATCGAGTGCTTGACCACAGCGGTTTCCACGCCGCCGAGCAGCGCGCTGGCCTCGGCGGCGATCGCCTCATCACCCGAGATCATGATGACCGGCACGTCGAAGTGTCCGGCGATAGCGGCGTTGATCCCCGCCTCCGGCACCGACACGCCGTTGAGCCGCACGTCAGCGAGGCGGGCGCTGGACATGGTGTGGGCTCGTACCCCCTCGGGGTTGGTGGTGCCGGCGTGGTAGCCGATGAAGATGACGCCGTCGAAGCTGTCGTCGATTCCCTCCATCATCATCAGGGGACGCGGCCAGGAGCGCACCACCTGGATATCGTCCGGGATCATCTCGAGCAGGAGATTCTGGCCGTTGCCGTGAGAGTCGCTGACCATGATCTCCCCGGCACCAGCGGCACGCGCTCCCCCGATGGCAGCCAGCACCTCTTCGGTCATGTAACGGCGGAAGGCCTGGTACTCGAAGCCGGACGGCCCGAGCTGCTCGCCAGTGACGACCCCGGCCAACCCCTCCATGTCGGCCGAGATGTAGATCTTGGGGCCGGGGCGCTGAGAAGAACCTATCCGGGGAGTTTCCGCCTCCACGCAAGTCATCGCGCCGTTCTCGATCGTGGCGACGAGGGCCAAAGCCACCGTCAAGGTCATCGTTACAACACTTGATCTTCGAACCATGATCCTGCTCCTCTCTCTTCTTGGAGAATGTCCGCCGAGCGCCACCCACCAGGATATCCTCACCGGTCATCTGCGGCGGCGGTGGATATGCCGAGACCTAGCAGGATGGCCAATCTACTCGTCGCCGATATACAGTAGCGGGCTCACTGCTGCCAGGATATCTCAGCAACCCTCTCCGCCATCGCCGGTTGAGGGCCGATGCGGCATCCGGGCGGAGGAAAACCATAGGAGCCGAAGTCATGAGAATGCTCCTCGAAGGAGAATGGGTCGAAAGGGACGAAAAGATCGAGGTCAGAGACCCCTACGACAACTCCCTCGTCGACACCGTCCCCAAGGCCTCAGAGGAAGACCTCGAACGGGCCCTAGCGGCGGCCGTCAAAGGCTTCGAGCAAACCAAGAGCATGCCCGCATTCGAGCGCGCAAATATCCTCGGCAAGACGGCTTTCAGCATCACCGAAAACCTCGAGGGCTTCGCCAGGGTAATCGCCAGAGAAGGATCGAAGACGATCCGTGAAGCAAGGATCGAAGTCGCTCGCGCTGCCAACGCCTTCACAGTGGCGGCTGAGGAATCCAAACGTATTCTCGGTGAGACCATCTCCTTCGATTCTTTCCCCGGAGGGGAACAGCGGCAGGGCTATTACTGCAGGCTCCCCCTGGGGGTCATCCTTGCCATCACCCCCTTCAACGACCCGCTCAACCTGGTTGCCCACAAGCTCGCCCCGGCGCTTGCCGCCGGCAATGCGGTCATCCTCAAACCTGCCACGCTGACCCCTCTCTCGGCCCTGAAGCTGGCCGACACCCTTTTGCAGGCAGGATTGCCGCCGCTGGCCCTGCAGGTCGTGACCGGCTCCGGTGCCGACATCGGAGACCGGCTCGTTGGCGACGCGAGGGTGCGTATGGTCTCCTTCACGGGAGGCACCGAGGTCGGCAAGCGGATCGCGCGCACGGCAGGAATCAAGAAGATCGGCATGGAGCTCGGCTCGAACTCGCCGGTGATCGTCTGGCGGGATGCGGACATCGCCTGGGCCGCCAGATCCTGTGTTTCGGCGGCCTTCTGGGCTGCCGGCCAGAACTGCATCGGCGTCCAGCGGATTCATGCGCATGACCAGGTCTACGAGGAGTTCCGCGACAGGTTCGTCGACCTCACCTCCCAGTACCAGATCGGTGACAAGCTCCGCGAGGAGACGGATATGGGCCCGATGATTACGGAGGAAGAGGCCGTGCGGGTAGAGCGCTGGGTGAAGGAAGCTGTCGACAAGGGCGCGCGCACTGTCACCGGCGGCAGCCGCCATGGAACCCTTTTCGCACCCACAGTGCTCGAGAATGTTCCCACATCCGTGTCCCTTCATTGCCAGGAAGCCTTCGGTCCGACGGTCAACCTCTACCGGCATGAAGGCGGCTTGGACGAGGCGATCCACAAGGCAAACTCCCTGCCGTACGGCATCCATGCAGCCATCTTCACCAACAGCCTCGATGTCGCTCTCGAGGCGGCCCGCGAGCTCGACAGTGGCGGTGTCATGATCAACGATTCGACCGACTATCGGCTCGATTCCATGCCCTTCGGCGGGGTGAAGCTCTCCGGCCTAGGAAGAGAGGGCATCAAGTTCGCCCTCAGGCAGATGACCGAGACCAAGGTCATCTGTTTCTACATGCCGGAGTCGTCGTCCAGGGCCAGGAGCCTGTCCGAGTAACGGTGCCCCAACCATTGCTCGGACAGGCTCCTGATGGGGTAAAATGTCAGCGGACCCCTGGTGGAGGAGGACTAGGGAAATGGTCAGGCACAAGCACAACCCCGTGCCGAGGCTGCTGGTACTGGCCTTGACCGCCACGGCGCTCTCCCCGGGCGCCGCCCAGCCGCAACAGCAGCAACAACAAGAGCGACCGGTGCAGTTCCGTGCGCCCGTGCACACGGTGCTGGTCGACGTGCTGGTGAGCACCGACAACGGCATGCCGGTTCAGGGGTTGACCGCCGCTGATTTCAGGGTCACCGAAAACGGTGCGCCGCAGGTCATCCAGAGCGTTCAGTTCATCGAGCCGCCCTCCCGCCAAACCGCGCAGATGGCGGCCGGCGGGCCCACCGAAGCAGGCCCTCGGCAAGCCGGGGAAAAGCCGACGCAGAAGCCCTCCGCCGAGGCACTGCAAAAGGCTGCCGACTCCGCAACACAATTCTACGGTACAGCGAGCGTCAACGAGGCACGCAAGCCGCGTCACTGGGTGTTGGTAATCTCGCGGCTGGCGAGCCAGTTCAGCGACATCCAACGAGTCAAAGATCAGGCCAAGCGCTTTGTCCGTCAGGTCAAGGGACCGAATGATTTCGTCATGGTCATCGATCTCGGCCTCAAGCCGAAGATCGCGAATCGCTTCAGCCGCAACCCCGAGGAGCTGGAGAAGACCATCGGCAAGATCAGTGGCGCTCCTTACAACTTCGAAGCGGGGGTGTTGAAGCAGAATCTCTACGTTGCCACCGTCGACGCCATCCGCGCGATCGCCGAATATCTTGCCGGCCTGAAAACGGAGAAGATCCTGGTGCTCGCGGCACCGCCGTTCGGTGGGCGCGGTTTCGGCATCATGCAGCAGGCGGTGCGGGCACTCACAGCCGCCAACGTGCGCGTCTACACGCTCGATTCGAGCGGCGGCACCTTCGCCAGCCAGCGCTCGCTTCTCGAGCACCAGACGCGCAACCCGATCAATCCCACAGCGGACATCAACGTCTTCGTGAGCCAGCTAGAGCGGGAGGCCCTGAGTGGCCTCGGGAAGGATGTGCCCGGAGGTGCAGTTGAGGATCGCGGCGGCGCCGACAACGTCCTGGCCCGCTCCAAGGATCTCGAGGCGGCGGCCGGCTTCTCCAACGTTCCCGAGGCGCTGGCGGCGATGACCGGTGGCCGCTTCTTCACCAACACGGTGAACTTGATCGGCGCCCTCAGGAGAGTCGAGCAGGAAACCTCCGGTTACTACCTGCTCAGCTACGCACCGACCAACACCGACTTTCGCGGCGAGTGGCGGTCGATCGGGGTGCAGGTGCTGCGGCCCGACGTCCGTGTGCGGGCGCGGCGCGGCTACTTCGCCACACCCTAGCCCGCATATCTCAACGGCTCGCGGCTGCGCGAGCGCAATGGCAGGCGAT
>JBHHYG010000316.1:0-4158 GCA_046757445.1 Acidobacteriota bacterium | reverse complement strand
CCTACCGTTGATCCGCTGCGAACGCCTCATGGAGAGCCTCCCGTTCAGGGTGTACGTATAGAGATAGTCCATCGAGCCTCCGATTCACGGGCAACGCGCCGTCGTCTCTTCATGCACTCGCCGCCACCGCGCTGGCCACGAATATCATCATAGTTATTGAATCGGATACTTAGTCTACAGAGCCGAATCCGTACCCTGCAACCGGGAATACTGCCCGTGGCGCTCGCGCAGCCGCGAGCCGTTGAGAAATGCGGGCTAGCTTCCCCGGCGGAACTCGGCCTGCATGAGAACCCAGCTGTCCGGATCGAGCTCTACCGCCACGGGCGCCCGTTCGAGTGGAATAGAGAAGAAATTCCGCAACTCGTTCACCTGTAGCAACTCGATGCGCGGCCGCCGCACCCCATCGAGGTGAATGCCCAGCTGCATCGGCATGCGGAAGAAGCTGCCGTCGTCCTGGACCTGGTTCAAGGTGACATGCAGCTGCTTTTTCCGGCCGTCGTAGCGCCAAACGCCTTCGATCTCGAGCGTGCCGCCCTGGTAGAGCCACTGCCGAAAGAACCACGACAGATCCATCCCCGAGGCCTCCTCCATGGCGCGGCGGAAGTCGTCGGTCGAGGCGTTACCGTTCCGGTATCGTTGGTAGTAGTCGCGAATGCCGGCCCAGAAGCTTTCCTCGCCGACGATTCCGCGCAGCATGTGCAGCGTCCAGCCGCCCTTCTGGTAGGTGTTGGAGCTCGTCACCTGGCTCATGTCGGCGAGGTTGTCGTGGACAATCCGGTAGTCGGGATGGTCACGGTAGAAGGCGACAACCCGCTCGCGGCTATTTTCGAGGCCGTCGACAAAGGCATCATGACCGTAGGCGTATTCGATGTACAAGAGGGTGAAATAGGTGGCGAACCCCTCGCTCAGCCAGACATCGTCCCAGTCCTCCTCGGTCACCGCGTTACCGAACCACTGGTGGGCGATCTCGTGGATGATGACGTTGCGCCACCTCGGGCTCCTGGTGCCGGTCACGGAGTCGGCTCCATAGAAGATGGCGGTCGCCGCCTCCATGCCGCCCCGGACACTGTTCGACTGTATGTTGGCAAGCTTCTCGTAGGCGTACGGTCCGATCCGGCCGCCGAAGAACTCCAGCACCCGCTTGGGAAGGGCGGCGAAGTCATAGAAGCCGGCATCACGATCCCGGGCGTATACCCAGGTCTGGATCGATTTGCTCTGATACTGGTCGACGTACTGGACGGCGAAGCGTGCCACGCCGAGGGCGAAAAGCCACGGCGCGATCGGCACCGACTGCTTCCAATGAGTGAGCCGCAGATCGCCGGGCAAATCCGTCTCTTCCACCAAGAGGCCGTTGGAAACGACCTGATAATGGCCGGGAGCGGTGACGATGAACTCACACCTTGCCTTGTCGTACGGATGGTCGATGGTGGGTAGCCAATTCCTGGCCTTGTTCGGCCAGTTGTCGCTGAAGAACGTCCGCTCGCCATGCTTGTTGTCGCCGATGATCAAGCCCGTCGCCGGCACGCCTCGGTAGCGGATGATGTATCGGCTGCGCTGCGCCGCGCTGGAGGGAGCGGGCAGCATGATCCGCAACCGGTTGTCTCGGTGGCTGAACGTCAACGGCTCACCGTCGGACGATACCGCCGACACGCGCATGCCCCGTCCCTCCGCATCCGTTGGCGCGGCGATCAGATCGAGCTGGAAATCGCGGATCCCGTCTACCAGGAAGCGCAGATCGACCGTCGTCTCGCCGACGATCTCGTCGGTATCGTCGCGCAGCTGCAGGCGAAAGACGTAGTTGAGGACGTCGATACTCCTGTTCTTCGGATAGTTGTCCGCCAGCAGCGTTGATCCAGCCATGCTGATCGCGGCTGCCAGCAGCACAGCGAAGGTGGCCCGCTTCATCGCAACCCTCCTGGCGCCTCGTTCTCGTTCGGCGCAGCGCGTGCGCCCAGCCTCTTTTCCAGGCGCTCCGAGATCATCTGCTGCAGATCGTAGACCAGCATCTTGCCGGAGATCTCGAGCCTGCGCGTGGCCTCGCGTGTTTCTTCCTCACAGCGATTCTTCGCCACCTGTTGACGGGTTCGTACGTCCCAGCAGGAACCTCCCCGATCGCCCACCGCTGGAAGAAAGGCGTGCTCCTGGTCGAGCCAGCGACCCAGCGGGTGCACGATCGGCCCTCTCCCCGGTGCTCCCAGCAGGTTGCGTCCCATGAAGGCGAAGGGAGCCGGGTCCACGCCCATGAGCGCCAGCAGCGTCGGGGCAACGTCGACCTGTCCGGCGGGGGTATCGAGCGTCCCTCGCGGCCCCTCGGGTCCAGGGACCCAGTTGAGCAGCGGCACCTTGTCGAACAAGAACTTGTCGATCGGCCGCTTGCGCACGCCGAGCTGCGCGAGCGTCTCGTCGTCGCGCTGCAGCCCGGAGCCGTGGTCTCCCCAGAGGGCGATCACCGTATCCTCGAGCAGGCCCGCGTGGCGCAGCCCCTCGTAGAATTCGCCGAAGGCGCGGTCGAAGAAGTTCATGGCCTGCAGGTAGTTGCCCAGAGGGGTTCCCTCCCAGGGCCCGAGATCGAGGCGCTCGAGCTCGTCGGGGAACTCGCGGTACGGATAGTGCAGCGACAGCGTCGTCAGCCAGGCGACGAAGGGCCTCGGTAGAGCCTGCAAGCGGGGCAACATCTGCCGCAGGAAATCGCGGTCGTTCAATCCCCAGCCGATCCTACGGCCGGGCTCGAAGGCCTGCTGGAAGAGGTTTGTGTCGAAGCCGTAGGCGGGATGCGTCAGGTAGCGATTCCAGAAGCCGGGCCTGAAAGGGATGGCCGAGATCGTCGCGTAGCCTCGCTGCTGCAAGGCATGGGCGATGGTGGTGTAGTGATTTCTCGGGTACTGGTAGGCGACCGAGTCGCCGACCGGCAACAGCGAGGTCATGTTGACGAAGTCTCCTGCTGAGGAGCGACCTTTGGAGGTCTGATCCTGCACAGCGGTAAACGACAGTGCGCGGGGGAGGAGGCGCATCAGATTGGGCATGACCTGTTGTCCGCCGACCTGATAGTCGACGACGAACTGCTGCAGCGCCTCCACCTGGATGAGCAGCAGGTTCTTGCCCGAGGCGACGCCGAAGGCGGCACCTTCGCCTCGTCGTGTCGGGGCGCTGCGCTCGAACCAGGTGGTCAGCCTGTCGATATCTTGTGGCTCGACGGAACGCTGGTGCAGGCGCCGGCGTACGATCTGCGTCAGATCCAGCAGCTGGAATCCATAAAGGCCGTAGCGCGCCACGGCCCGCTGGGTCTGTAGATTCACGGGGGTTACAGCCTCCGTGAAGGCGGTCCTCCCGAGCGAGAAGACCCCCGGCATCAGCGCTGTCGCCAGCACCGCGGCGATGCCGCGAGTGACGCGGCTGCGCCAGCCCGGCGGCTCCGCCTGCAGGCTGGTGGCGAGCACCAGCGGCAAGGCAACGACGAGGTCGAGGGCCAGCAACGCGTCTCGCCAGCGGCTGAGAAAGACAACCACATCGCCGAGCTCAGAGATCTGCCCGGCAAACAGAGCGGCGCTGCCCGACATCACGTCGCCGAAGAATCTCCAGTGCAGCACCTGCCCCCAGACCCCGAGCGTCAGCAGGGCGGTGACCAGCCAGCTCGCCCACGGGCGCACTCGCGACGGCAGAAGCAACAATGCTGACAGCAGCAGCGCCACGACCGACAGCTCGAGCCACGGGGCCGGCATCGAGTAGCGGCCGCTCATTTCCGCATACAACAGCCGCGGCTTGGCGTACAGCGACACGCCGCACCACAGCAGGTCGGCGTAGGCAAGCGGCACGGCGGCCACCGAGTCCGAGCTTTTCGCCGCGGTCGCTCGCACGGCCAGCAGCAGGCCAAGGGCCGTCGCCGAAGGAACGAGAAGTGCGATCACCGCTGGATGATAGAGGTCGAAAGGATGCCCACAGTCGGCGCAAAGCGCATCATGCGCCGTCCCCTGCGTCAACCAGCTTGCCGCCGCTCCTTGATCTCGCCCGCAAGACCCATGCGCCAGAGCTGCCGCTAGCCCGAACTTCTCAACGGGTCGTGAAGCGAGCGGGCGCAAGGGCCGCGAGCCGTTGAGATGTTCGGTCTAGGCTCGCTCGCCACAGACGGGATGGCACGGCATGTCAGCCGCATCACGGCAC
>JBHHYG010000315.1:0-4160 GCA_046757445.1 Acidobacteriota bacterium | reverse complement strand
CCCGCACCCTTTCCCACGCCCTCGCGACGCAACCCGTTGAGAAATGCGGGCTAGCAGGGGCTCAGGCAAATTGAGCTATGATGATGTTGTTGGCCTCGCGCTCTGCAGGCGTCATCCGCCAGTTTGTCCGGGGCGGGGGGCGGACCGGACTCGTCTCGGTTCCTGGTGATTGTAGGGAAGGAAGGCAAGCATGAAGGACCAGGCCGCCAGCGGCCGTCTCCGCACCCTGTTTGTGGTCACTGGGTCGCTTGCCGCCGCGCTGACTCTTGCCTGCAACGCGCTGTCTTCGGATGCCGACTCGTCATCGCCGGCCGCGGCCCCTTCCTCTCCGGTCGCCTCGTCCGATCATCGGGCGGAGGTGGAGGCGTGGCGAGCCAAGCGGCACCAGAATCTGCTGCGGCGTGATGGATGGCTCTCCCTGGTGGGGCTGTTTTGGCTACAGGAAGGCTCGAATAGCTTCGGCAGCGATGCTGGTAACGACTTCGTTCACGAGGGCGAAGGCACGCCCTCGAAGATCGGCGTCTTTACGCTGGAGAATGGCTCGGTCCGGTTCGATACGGCGCCGGGCGTCACCGTGTTACACGATGGTGCTCCGGTAGTCTCCCTTGCTCTCCGTGCCGCCGGCAGCGACGAGTCGCCAGTGCTCGAATGGGGGCCGCTGAGCTGGTTCGTCATCAAGCGGGGCACCGAACTGGCGGTGCGGCTGAAAAGTGTCGACAGCCCGGCTCTGAAGGTCTTCGAAGGTGTGAAGTCCTTTGCCGTCGACCCCGACTGGCGGCTACCGGGCCGGTTCGAGCCTTACCAGCCGCCGAAGTCGATCATGATCCCCAATATTCTCGGCACCGTTGGTGAGGAGAAATCACCCGGAGCCGCCGTCTTCGAGCTGGCTGGGGAGACCTACCGTCTCGACCTGTGGAAGGACTCCGACGACCCGGCCAACTTCTTCACCGCCTTCGGAGATGAGACCAACCGCGACGAGACCTACGGCGGCGGCCGCTTCTTGTGGATCGATGCGCCGGGCGAGGACGGGGGTATCGTCGTCGACTTCAACAAGTCCTACAATCCGCCGTGCGTCTTTACGAACTTCGCCACCTGTCCCTTGCCGCCCGAACAGAACCGCCTGCCGCTTTCTGTCCGCGCAGGCGAGATGAAGTACCAAGCCGGTCACTGACGCCGGCGAGCCGGCCGGCCTCCCGTTGCGCTAGGGATCGCTCTCCTCATGCCGCGGCACTTCGCTCATGAGGGCGAGCAGGTTGCGCTCGCAGTCACGGAAAGAGGCTATCCAGAGGTCATGATCCGGGGCCTTGTGAACCAGCGTGGGCTCCTCCTCGAACCGGACCCCGCGGTCGGCAAGCGTCTGGTGTAACGCCTCGATGTCACCCACCTTGAAGTAAATGATGGATGCGGGGTGATCGAATTCCGGCCTCTCCGGCGGCGACAGCATGAGCCGGACCTGTCCGCACTGGAAGAACGCCAAGCCCGGAGCCTCGAACAGCAATCTCATGCCGAGCACGTCGCGGTAGAATTGGGTAGCTCGCTCGAGATCCTGAACCGTCACCGCGATCTGCCCGATCTCGGAGAGCCCGAAGCCGTCGTCTTTGTCCGTCATATGCTCTCCTAGTCGTAGGTCATCGCTCGCCCCTGCAAGCGGCTGCATTGGTCCTGCTCGGCCGCCTACATCCGGCCTGACGTTCCGTCGTTCCTTATCGTCTCCTCGATGAACCTACGCGGATAAAGACGACCGGTACCCATTCCAGGGCATCTGCGGGCGGCTTTCTCCCACCGTTCCTGTGAATGAACTACCGAGCGCCAAAAGGGCCACGTCCGGCACTGCCTGGGCCGCTGCGCGTAGACCGTGCAGCCTCTTTTCCGGTCGTAGAAAGCGCAGTCGCCGTTACGCTTCAAGCGCAGGCTGATGGCGCCGTCCCGAAGGCGGCGCGTATAGCGCCTCCGGAACGTCGCACTGTCGAGGCCCAAGCGGCGCGCCAGCGCGGAGATCTCGGCGGCGGTGACCCGTACGGTCCCGGCGCCTCCCCGACAGCAGTTGCCACATCGGCCGCAGACGAAACGCAGCCCGTCCTTGTACCAGGGATCAGCAGTCACGAGACTAAGTGCTCCCATTCGTAAGTACGGTAACGTTTCCAGCGGCCGGACTGGCCGATTTCTTTGTCGCGGCTCCTACACGATACGCACCGCATCGCGGGCGTCGCCGCTCCGCGAACTCGCCTCAGTCGCGCTCGCCCCAAACGTTACCGTACTTACGAATGGGAGCACTATAAGTATATCCAGGTCAATCTCGGAAATGTTCCTGGAGAAGCTCACGGAACGGCGAGGACATCCCCTTCGTCCTCGGCCATGCGTTGTACATGAAAGCCATCCATGGCGGCAAGCTCAAGAACGACCGCGTGGACGGCGCGACAGCCCTTCGAGTGAGCCGTCGGTGCTGCTGACCCGACCCTCTATGAGAGTGGCGTCGACGTCGATGCTCAAGATATCGCGCTCGTCGGCAGTCAGCGGGTTGGCAGAGAGGATCGCCAGGTCGGCGGGCCCACCTTCGCGTAGGATGCCGCCGGTCGTTCCCATGCCTCCGGATGGATAGAAGGTTGTCACCAGCCGCAGGCTTTCTTCGCGCGTCAGGCATTCGCCAGGGTGCCAGCCGTCGGCGGGGTAGCCTTCGGGGCTCTTCCTGGTGCAGGCGGCGTAGAAGTCCCACAGCGGCGGCCCGGGCGAGGTGAAGTAGTCGGACGAGCCGGCCAGTGCGGCGCCGAGGTCCGCGAGCGTCTTCCAGGGGTAGACGCGCCCGCAGTTTTCGGTGCCCAGGCGCAACTCCTCCATGGTGACGCCGCGCTCATCGGGGTAGATGAAGTTAGGCTGCGCCACCAGAATGAACCCGAGGCGGGCGGCACGCTGCATGTCGTCTTCGGATGCGTAGCCGAAGTGCTCGATGCGAAAGCGGCTCGGGCGGGTTCCGGGATGGGCGTCCAGAACGGCCTCGTAGGCGTCGAGCACTCGCCGCACCGCTCGGTCGCCGATGGCGTGGGTGGCGACATCGAGGCCGGCTTCGATGGCGCGGCGGGTTTCGCACTGTAGCTCCTCGGCGCTCATGCGCACTACCCCTCGTGTGCCGGGGTCATCCGCGTACGGATGGCTCAGGGCCGCCCCGCGGCTGCCGAAGGCGCCGTCAGCGTAGAGCTTGATGTGGGTAACCCGCAGGCAGGATGACAGCGAGAGGAAGGCTTCGGGGTCCGCGGTCACCTTGTCGGCCAGCGGGCTCGGCGCCGGGATCATCAGGTTCACGCGCAGCGGCAGCGATCGGTCGGCATCGAGCGCCCGCAACAGCTCCAGATAAAGCTTGAAGTTGGCGCCCATGCTGACGATGGCCGTGGTGGCGAGAAAGCCGGCGTCGTAGATGTCGGTAACTCCCTGCGCCGCCAACCTCTCCGCTCCGACACGAAACGCCTCCGTGATTTCCCAGCCGGCGTATTCGGGGATGGTGGCGAGAAGTGGCTCCGCCCCGCGCTCGAGCAAGATTCCCGACAGCTCGCCGGAGTCGGTGTGAAGGATCGAGCCGCCATGCGGGTCGCGGCTATCGGTGGTGATGCTGGCAAGCTCCATTGCCCTCTCGTTCACCCAAACGCAGTGGGCGTCGACGCGGCCGAGCAACACCGGATGGCTGGGCGCTGCCTGGCTGAGAAGGTGATAGGTCGGCAAGCTATTGCTGCCCCAGTCGTGCTGGTTCCAGCCCTTGCCCAGAATCCAGCCTCCTGGCGGCATCGAGCCGGCCCGCTCGGCCACCCTGTCGGCGATCTCCTCGGCGGATGCGGCGCCGGCAAGATCGAGGAACAAGCGTTCATCCTCGGCGCGGTTGAAGACCGACATGCCGGCGTTCAACAGATGAACGTGGTGATCCTTGAAGCTGGGGATCAGGGTCCTGCCGAGAAGGTCGGTCGCTTCGGTTGTTGCACCTCGCAATGGCTCGAGCTCGGCACGGTTCCCCAGCCCGACGATCCGGCCGCCGCCGATCGCCAGCGCCTCGACGGTGGGACGGGCCGGATCGAGGGTGAGGATGTCGCCGCCGTGGATGATCCGGCTTGCGGGAGCGGTCCTAGCCTGCATATCTCAACGGCAGTCTACTACGGTGGCGGAGAGGCGCGCGTCTG
>JBHHYG010000314.1:0-4164 GCA_046757445.1 Acidobacteriota bacterium | reverse complement strand
ATTACCTGACGAAGCCCTTCTCCTTGGCCGAGCTGCTGGCGCGGCTGCGCGCTCTGCTGCGCCGTGTCGGGCCACCGCAGGTGGATGCCACACGCCTGCAGGTTGCCGACCTCGAGGTCGATCTCTTGCGGCGGGAAGCCAGACGGAACGGGACTGGCCTCAACCTGACCCCGAAGGAGTTTTCGATCCTCGAGTACTTGTGCAGAAACCGGAGCCGCGTGGTAACTCGAACAATGATCCTTGATCATGTTTGGGATATGCGTTTCGATCCGGCTACCAACGTCGTGGACGTCCACATTCACCGTTTGCGTGCCAAGATCGACAACGGTTTCCCCGTGAAGCTGATCCACACGATCCGGGGAGCGGGCTATGTTATCGAAGCTAGGTAACCTGCTTCGCAGAACAGCTGCCTGGAGACTTTCTGCCCCTACCACCGTAGCTTTCGCCCTCGGCACGGCCGCAGCGTTTTTCTTTGTTTATCTTGTAGTGGCCGAGGGTATACGGGAACGGAGTGATCTGTGGCTTAAGGGCGAAAGCGAGCTGCTGACCGAAGTCGTGGAAACGACCCCCGCGGGGGATATCTACGAGCGTTTGGTGGACGAGATTGCCGAGCGCGCGAGCCATGAGGTTCTGCCCGCGCAAGGTGAGGAGAATGCCGCCGGGCAATCCCTCTTCTTCCTGGTTACTGAAAGCAAGGATGAACCGCAGCTCTGGGTGGGGCCCGAGGCTCAGGGCGCGGTCCTGGCGGCTATCAAGGGTGCGCAGTTCGTGCCGGGAAGGCCATGGTCCCTCGATGTTGCCGGATGGAAACAGCCCTTTCGAGTAGTGGCCCGGCTCGGGTCGAACGGGCGGGTGGTCTTTCTCGGTTTCCTCGATGAGAACGCCCGTTTGCTCCTTCGGAAAGTGGCGACGACATTCTTAGAAGCGTGGGTTGTGATGTTGTTTTTCGGCTTCCTGATCTCCTGGCTTGGTGCCCGCAGCATCCTTCACCGAGTGGAGCAGATTACCGAGGCGGCGGCAGAGGTCGGAGCCGAGGGATTCGATCAGCGAGTGCCCGTGGAAAAGGGGGAGGACGAGATCTCACGACTGATCGAAACGCTCAACGGCATGCTCGATCGGGTCGAGGGATCGGTAGAGCAGATGCGTTCTTTTTCCGATGCCGTCGCTCATGATCTCCGGAGTCCTGTCACCTCCATCCGGGGCAACCTGGAGATGGCCCTCATCGATGGGAAACCGGATATCCTCGCCGAAGCCGCAGGGGAGGCTATCGAGAGCCTGGACCGCCTATTGCGCAGTCTCAGCACCTCGCTCGATGTCGCCGAGGCAGAAGGGGGGGCGCTGCGGCTCCATCGCAAGAAGGTGGACCTGAGAGTCATGGCGCGAGAGTTGGTGGAGGTATACAGGCCTGCGGCTGAGGAGCGGGGCCTGGCCTTCAAGGCCAACGGCGAAGGGCCCGCGGTCGCCTATGTAGATCCGGACCTGGTGCGGAGAGCTCTGGCCAATCTCCTGGATAACGCCATCCAGCATCTCCACCCGGGCTGTAATGTCGAGGTCTCGGCAACCGCCAGGGGCAAGATGATTGTTCTCAGCGTGGCAGACGATGGCGCTGGATTCCCAGCCGAATTGCGGCAGCATGCCTTCGAGCGGTTTGTCAGGGGCTCGGGCTCGAAAGGGTCTGGCCTCGGACTCGCCCTGGCCCGTGCCGCAGCACGTGCACATGGGGGGGAGGCCGTGATCCTCGACAGTCCCCAGGGCGGCGCCCTGATCAACCTTTCTCTGCCATCTGAACCGGCTCCCCCCGCCTGAGCCGGCCCGCTCGCTTCACGACTCGTTGAGAAATGCGGGCTAACTGAGGGCGTCCGTGCGCCCGCATTAGAGGTATCCGAGCAAGCGCAGCGTGGAAGAGGCGTGGTGAGGAGTCCGGGTTAACACTTTGTCATTTGTTCGCGATGAGCCCTCAATCTTCCGCGTGTAGAGTTAAGCATGAAAATATGCACGCCACGAATAACCCCAACCCCGCTGTTGCGTGCCCAAGCGAGAGTGATGAGCGAGAACACGGCAACAATCGCAGGTATCGGAGAGGCCTTTCCGGAGCACTACTACACTCAGGAGGAGATGCTCCAAGAGCTCAGCCGTGTCTGGCAGGACAGCGGTGTGGATCTGCGCAAGCTCGCACGCCTCCACCGCCATACGACGGTCGAGGGAAGGTATCTGGCCCTGCCGCTGGAGGCCTACGAACGGCTAGGCTGCTGGGGGGAGGCCAACAATCTATGGATTCAAAGCGCCGAGGAGCTCGGGGAGCGTGCTGCGCGCTCAGCCCTGGCACAGGCAGGTTGCGACGCTACAGATGTCGATTACCTCTGTTTCGTTTCCGTGACCGGGCTTTCCACCCCTTCCATCGATGCCTTACTCGTCAATCGACTCGGCTTGCCCGCGCGGGTAAAGCGCCTGCCGATTTTCGGACTCGGCTGTGTAGCGGGTGCGGCAGGTCTGGCACGCTGTGCCGACCTTGTCGAAGCCCGTCCGCGAGGCGTGGTGATGTTGGTGTCGGTCGAGCTGTGCTCGCTGACCATCCACCTGGATGATCTTTCCCCGGCCAACATGATTGCGACGGGCCTGTTTGGCGATGGTGCGGCGGCAGTCGTCCTGGTCGGAGACGGGAAAGCAGCCACCGGGCCCACGATCGTGGCATCTCGGTCGGTCCTCTACCCGGGGACAGAACAGGTCATGGGATGGGAGATATCCGAGCGAGGCTTCGACCTCATTCTGTCCCCGGAGATCCCGCGGTTGATTGGCGAGCATCTGGGCGAGGACGTCGATGAGTTTCTGAGAGAACAAGGGTTGCAGAGAAGCGACATTCGCAGGTGGATGGTCCACACGGGAGGCCCCAAGATCTTCTCGGCCATCGAGGAAGCGCTGGCATTGCCCGCAACTGCCCTGGCTGTCAGCCGTGACAAGCTTCGGGCCGTAGGCAACATCTCTTCGGCCTCGGTGCTGCAGGTTCTCAAGCAGACCAGCGATAAGCAACGGCCCCAGGACGGTGCTTATGGCTTGTTGTTTGCGGTAGGGCCCGGCTTCTGTTGTGAGCTCGTACTGGTTCGCTGGTAGGTAGGGGGTTCGAATGAGAAGAAGAGTGTCTGAGACCGAGGTTGTTGTCGTAGGTGGCGGTCCAGCCGGCCTGGCCGCCGCGGTTGCGTTGCGCACGGCGAAGCTCGACGTAACTCTCGTCGAGAGGCGTAGGTCCCCCATCGACAAATCCTGCGGAGAAGGTCTCATGCCTGATGGCGTGGCGGAGCTGGCACGGCTGGGGGTGACCTTTCCGGCCGCCAGCTTCGTTCCCTTCAGGGGCATCAAGTTCATGGAACGGGAGGTGGCGGCGACGGCGCGCTTCTCACAGAACCCCGGCATCGGGGTGCGCCGAACGGTGCTTCATGAGGCCCTTGTGCGGCGAGCCGAGGCGCTCGGGGTGCACTTCCTCTGGGGGTGCTCGGTGCGGGGGATTCATCCCCATGGGCTCGAGATCGACAATGGGATTATCTCTTCGCGCTGGGTGATTGCGGCCGATGGGGAATCCTCTCGCATGCGTCGCTGGATGGGGCTGGAGGTTCCCCCGAGGAACCGCAGGTTCGGAATCCGTCGGCATTACCGGGTACAACCGTGGACAGACCTCGTCGAGGTGTATTGGTCCACCGGATGCGAAGCGTATGTCACGCCCATTTCGGGGAACATGCTCTGCATCGCCATGCTCACCGACAACCCCGCGCTTCGATTCGACACGGCGCTACAGGAATTCCCCCATCTGCAACAGCACCTTGAGGGAGCAGATGTGATCTCCAATGACCTCAGCGCCCCCATCGTGTTTCGACGCTGCCGCCGAGTGGTGAGCGGCAGGGTTGCTCTCGTGGGCGACGCCGCCGGATCCGTCGATGCCATTACCGGCAAGGGGGTTACCCTCGCACTGCATCAGGCTGTTGCCCTGGCCCGATGCCTCCCGAATGGCAAGCTCCGCGACTACGAGAACGCCTGCCGCCGGCTGATGTGGCTTCCCGGGCAGATGAGTGCGCTGATGCTTGCCATCGACCACCGCCCGTGGCTACGCTGGCAGACCTTGCGCGCTCTAGAGAAATGGCCGTGGATCTTCACGCAGCTCCTGGCCTTACATAC
>JBHHYG010000313.1:0-4177 GCA_046757445.1 Acidobacteriota bacterium | reverse complement strand
GCAGGCGTATTTGACAATACGTCGAGGAGCCCGAGCAAGCGCAACGCAGCGAGCGCGCCCATTGCCGCGCCCGCAGCAGCAAACCGTTGAGATATGCGGGCTAGCCGGAGAAGGGCACTTCCACCGGCTTCGGCGGCCGCGGGTAGGCGCGGCGCGAGGGGTGAAGACGACCAGCGACCATCGTCTCCGCCGTCCACAACGCTGCCAGCACCGGGTTGACGACCGGCGCCGCCAGCCGCTCTTGCAGCTCCTCGGCGAGGCCCAAAAACCCCATCGTCATACAGCCCAGCACCAGGGCATCGGCTCCCGCCGCCAGCGCCGCCCGACCCGCCTCGCTGAGGAGATCCAGCACTTCGTCACGGCGACCGCGCAGCTCGAGCACCGGCACCTGCACGGCCCGCAGGTCGGCCATCAGGCCCTCCATGCCATAGGCGCGCATCAGGCGGCGCAGGCTCGGGACAACTTCCTCGAGTACCGTAAGGATGCCGAAGCGATCGCCGAGCTGGGCGGCCAGGTGAATGGACGCTTGCGCCGGGCCGACCAGAGGGATCTTCACCAGCTCGCGGCCGGCGGCGAGGCCGGGATCGCCGAAGCAGCCGATGATGGCGGCATCGAAGCCCTCGGCTTCGAGCCGCGGCAGGCCCGCGATCAGGGCTGAAGAGGCAACCTGCTCTTCCGCCGCGGACTCGACCGAGGCCGGCCCATCCGGGGCATCCCGGACCTCCACCTCTTCTCCGGCAAGGCAATTCTGACGTAGAAAGTCGCTCCGCCGATCCATCTCCTCGGCGCCGAGGACTCCACAGGAGAGCGAACCGGGAATGAAATAGCAGAGTCGCATGGCGGCATCTCCTCATCTTGCGGCGCCAAGACCCACGGCCTGCAGCCCCACCCAACACTCTACGCTTGCCAACCTCGAGCAAACAACCAGGCACCTCTCAGCCTGAGGTTGATGGTGCTCTGGCCCTCAGCTCGCGCCGCCGTCGAGTTCCTCGATACGCGCGTCGGAGGGCGGCCGTTCGGCCTGCAGCCGCGCCGCCACCTGCTCGGTTTGCCGCATGACGCGCAGCAGGTTGAGGCCGGCGATCTTCTTGACCTCGTCGGCGCTGTAGCCGCGCCGCAGCAGCTCGGCGAAAAGAAACGGATAAGTGGCGACGTTCTCCAACCCCACCGGCGTCGAGGTGATGCCGTCGAAGTCCGAGCCGATACCGATCTGGTCGATGCCGGCGACCTCGCGAATATGATCGATATGGTCGGCCACATCCTCGAGGGTAGCGCTGGGAGCGGGATTCTCCTGCCGCCAGATCTCCATGCTCTCGTCGACTCCCCCCGGGTCGTCTGGATGCAGGGCCTGCAGCCGCTCCCTCTCCTGCTCCTCGGCCTCGGAGTGCAGGCGCACCTTCTCGGAGACGAACGAGGTGACGAAGGTCACCATCACCACGCCGCCGTTTTCCGGCAGCCGCCGCAGCACCTCGTCGGGGACGTTGCGCCGGTGGTCGGTGAGGGCACGGGCCGAGGAGTGGGAGAAGATCACCGGCGCCTCGGTGACATCGAGGGCGTCGTTCATGGTCTTCGGCGAGGTATGCGACAGGTCCACCAGCATGCCCAGGCGGTTCATCTCCCGCACCACCTCCTTGCCGAAGGCGGTGAGGCCATCGTGCGCCGGATCGTCGGTGCCGGAGTCGGCCCAGTCGTTGTTGCTCGAGTGGGTGAGGGTCATGTAGCGGGCGCCACGGGCGTAGGCCTGCCGCAGAACGGCCAGCGAGTTCTCGATCGAATGGCCCCCCTCGATGCCCAGCATCGAGGCGATCTTGCGGTCGGCAAAGATGCGCTCGACGTCAGCGGCGGTGCCGGCAAGCTCGAAGGTCTCCGGGTAGCGGTCGATGATCCGGTGGGCCAGGTCGATCTGCTCGAAGAGCGCCCGTGCGGCGCCGGGCCCGCCAAGCTCGACCGGGATGTAGACGGACCAGAACTGGGCACCGAGGCCACCGGCTCGGAGGCGCGGAATGTCGGTGTGCATGGGCGGATCGAGCTGGCTGGTGTCGCCGGCCAGGTCGATCGCGTCGAGGTGATCGTGGACGCGCTCACGGTACTGCCAGGGCACGTCGTTGTGGCCGTCGATCAACGGCACCTGGCGCAGGATCTGGCGTGCTTGTTGCACCAGGGCATCCGCGCCGGCGGCCGGCGAGGTCGGCTCGCCGCCACGCTCTCCAGCCCCACAACCGCTGGCCCCGAAAGCCAGCAGCCCGGCCATCACCATCGTCAACCAGGAACGCCTCATCGATTTCGCTAAAGCTCTCGCCATTTTCCCCTCCCTGTGATGCGGACGCTCCACGGTACTCCGTGGAGGGCTCGGCGCCAAGGAGAGGATGGCTGCGCTCTGATCGTTGACCGAACCCGGAACCTTTCCGTACCCTGATGGCCATGTGGCCATTCGATTCCATGCGGCGCCTGGTTCCGTGGTGCCGCGACCCACTGCTTCATCGCGGAGGAGCCGAGATGAGCTATAACGAGCCACCCTGTGCCCGCAGCCCTCGTGGCAGCCGCCTCACGCAACCCCCCTCCCTTCCTTAGGGGTCCATCAGTGCTGGCAAGCTGGCCGACATCGTCGTGCTGTCACAGGACATCATGGCGATTCCAGAGGAGAAGATTCCCGATACCGAGGTGCTCTACACTATTGTCGGCGGCAAAATCGTCTACCAGGCTCGATAGCAACGTTCAGCGCCGCTGTCTGTTGATCTCGACTTTTAGCGCGGCGCCTGCGTCCAAGAGGTAGGTGCCCGGTAATTTTGCCAAGAATCCGATCCCCGTTCGCCACTCGGAGTGCCTACCATGAACCACCTTTCGCATCGACGAAACCCCCTCTACATCTGTCTCTCCGCCATGGTTGCTCTGGCCTTGGGGAGCGGCTCCTTCGCATGGGCTCAGTCTGCCACCTCGGCCGCCCAGCAAAAGAACAGGGACAACGACCGGCGAAGTTCCATCGAGTTGCGACTGCTGAGGCCCGACGGCCGTCTGCGAGGCTTCAACTTCCTGGCGGGGGTGCGGGGATGGGGTGTGCGCTCGGACACCACCCGGCGAGTGCTGGCTCATGCCGACGAGATGGAGCTGACCGACCAACAAGAGCAAAGCATCCGCCAGGCGCAGCGTGAGCAGCGGCGTGAACAGATCCGGCGCGACGCCGACATGGAGATCGCCGAGCTGGACCTGGAAGAGCTTTTCGATCACGAGGCGGCGGACCTCGACACCATCGAGCAGCTGCTGCGGCAGCTGAGCAACCTGCAAGTCGAGGAGCAGATGGCGAACCTCCGTCTCGATCGCAGCGTGCGGGGGTTGTTGACCGCCGAACAGTTGGAGAAGTTGGACGAGTTGCCCAACATCTTCACCATCTCGGTCGGAGACGACCGCCGAAGAGAACGACGGCGGCGCTAGCGCGCATTTTTCATCGCGCTTCGTGGCGAGGGCGATGAGAGATGCGGGCTTGCATGCCGACCTCTTCGGCTGAGAGCATGGAGCGGACGACCCTCTCATGGATCCCGAACAGCTCAAATCCCTTATCGAAGCAGGTATCCCCGAGGCCCGAGCCACCGTCCGTGACCTCACCGGCACCAGGGACCATTTTCGTGTCGAGGTAATCTCTTCCGTCTTCAACGGCAAGAGCCTCGTCGAGCAGCACCAGATGGTTTACGCGGCAGTAGGTGGCGAGCTGACCAACGCTGTCCATGCTCTGTCGATTCATACATCAACTCCCAAGGAGTAGGCACCATGTCCGAGGAGCTGAAGAAACAGATCCACAAAGAGATCGCTGACAGCACGGTTCATATTTTCATGAAGGGCACACCGGAGTGGCCACAATGCGGCTTCTCCAAGGCGGCCTGCGACGCCTTCCGCTCCCTCGATGCTCCTTTCTCCACCACCAATGTCCTCGAGGACCTCGACAGCTACCGTGCGGCCCTGCAAGAGGTCAGCAACTGGCCGACGATCCCGCAAATCTTCATCGATGGTGAGTTCATCGGCGGCTGCGACATCATCCTGCAGATGCTCGACAGCGGCGAGCTGCAGGAGAAGCTCGAGGCGCTGACCGGCAAGGAGGTCTAGCTGTGAGTTCTAAGCAGGTTGTTCACAGGACTCACTGAGCCTAGCCCGCATATCTCAACGGCAGTCTGCTACGGTGGCGGAC
>JBHHYG010000312.1:0-4215 GCA_046757445.1 Acidobacteriota bacterium | reverse complement strand
GACCGCAGGAACCGCACGAGGTTGTCCATGAACGCGTCGAGATGCGGCCAGAGCTTCTCCTTGGCGAGATAGCGTCGCGGGCCGCACGGGACCCGCACGATGCGCGCCCCGGGAGCGAGCTCCTCCACGGGGACGGCATAGTCGGAATCCACGCGTGGGTCTTCGATCAGCCGCGTGACGAGATCCACCTTGTCCACGGCCGGCTGCTGGGCCAGTGCACGCGCCAGCTCGACCACGTAGGTCACCTGCCCGCCGGTGTCGGCGTCGCGGCCGAGCTCGAGGTCGTGGCCGCGCACCAGCCCGTGGATGCTGAAGAGCATCAGGTAGAAGCCGTCCCGGTGGTTCGCGCGCTGCACGCCGTGCCCTTCAGCCTAGCAAACGACGCGCCGCCATGCTCAAACGTCGAACTCGGCCAGCAACGCGTCCAGCTCGCGATCGAAAGCGGGCATGGCGCCCGGAGAACGCGCGACAAGCGCCCCGAGCTCGTTGGCGAACGCGGCGGTCCTGCCGAGCGGCCAGCCCCACAGGAGACCCGAGATGAGGCCGGCGGTAAGCGCGTCGCCGGCGCCGACGGCATCGACCACCTCGACCGGTTTCCCCGGCACGTCGACCGTCTCGCCCGGACCGAACAGCACGCATCCGCGTTCCGCCCTTGTGACGCACGTCAGCTCCACGTCGTAGCACTCCCGGAGGCTCTTCGCGAAACCGCCCGGGTCCGTGCCCAGGAGGTCGCTCACCACGGAGACCTCCTTCTCGTTCAGCTTCGCGACGCGGGACGCGGCGAGAGACCGTTCGACCCACTCGCGCGCGTACCAATCCTGCCGGAGGTTCACGTCGTAGACGACCAGCGCGTCCCGGGCGGCGTCCAGGCAGCGGCGGATCGTGGAGCGGCTGGTCGCGTCGCGCTGGGCGAGCGTTCCGAAGCAGACGGCGGAGGCGCTCGCCATCAGGCCAGCGAGTTCGGCGTCGAATGCCAGACGGTCCCAGGCGACGTCCTCGTGGATCGTGAAGACCGGCCGCGCGGAATCGTCGGTGTCCACAGTGACCCAGCCTGTCGGCCGCTCGCCGTCGCGCTGGACGTAGCGCAGATCCAGCTCCTGCGCCTCGAGGTAGCGCGCGAGGGCGTCGCCGGACTCGTCCCGGCCGATTCGGGAAACGACGACGCCGCGGTGCCCGAGGCGGCATGCGTGATAGGCGACGTTGGCGGGCGCGCCGCCAGGACGGCGCGTGTCGGGGAAGCAGTCCCAGAGGACCTCGCCGAGACCGACGACGATGGACTCCGTCTTATCCGGCATCGCGGTTTCGGATTGTATCGCGCGCTGGGTGCCCATCGGCACGGATCTGTCGGGCATGGAGGCCCCGCCGCTGACGTCCGAGCCCACTCGCCTGTTCGGAACTGCACAACCGATGTCGTCGGACGGATAGGAGGAGGAAGCTGCGTTTCTGGCATCCGATAACATACCATCTGTAAACCTCGCTGGGAATCCGGCCGAATCCTTGGGCCCATACTGGCGAATCTCGCCGAATCTCGCCCGTATGGGCCGCCTTAAAATCCTCGAGGGCTGACGCCCTGTGCGGGTTCGAATCCCGCCCCCGGTACCAAGCCTAGACCTTGGGGAGCAACGAACGCCGAAGGCCTGCGGAGAGGACTCGTGTGACTGCAGGACGATCTTGTCAGCGCACCGATGAAAAGACTCGCGCCATTTCCGAATCGGGCTCAGGTGTGAATGCTCTTGGGGTTACATTTGGTGAATTGCCGTAGAATCGTAAGCACTCTCTCGCGGATATTGACACCAGCCCCGGAGGCTCCTATCCTCATACCCATGAATCGTCTGGCTTCAATGTGCCTGTCTGTGATTCTGCTCTGGACGCTTGCCCCGGGCATCGGGGAACTTGTCGAGAACGGTGTTCACCTCGTCACGCAGCACCACCTGGCACACGACGCTCCCGAGGGAGATGAACACGAGACTCCCGATCGCGAGCACGGTTGTACTGGCACCGTCCATCTTTGCTCATGTCACGTGAGCCAGACCTTCCTGGCCATCAGTTTTTTCGACGGCACCATGCATGCGCCGCCCAGGTCCATCGTGATGCGCGCACAGATTCCCTCCGTCCGGGCAATCGACGGCGGGATCGATCACCCTCCCAGAGCGTAGTCCCTTCTCGATAGGCAATTAGCCACCGGCGACAGAGCAGGCCGGGGAGAGGTGTTCCTCTTCCTCCTGTGCTGTCCCCACTCCCCTTTGGCATGTCGTACTCAGGGGAAGTTCCACACTTTGGAACGCGGAAGGGATCTCATGTTACGTGTACGTCACCGTATTGTCGCGGTGGGTGCCAGCGTCTTGAGCCTTGTTGTCGGGCTCTCCACAGAAGCGCAAGAGGCACGACCGCGCCAGATCACCCTGGACCAGGCTCTCGAGGAGGCCTTTGCCCGTAGTCCGATCCTACGGGCACAGCGCGCGGAGGTGGACCAAGCCGAAGGTCGCTTCATCACAGCGCGCACCTATCCTTTCAACCCCGAATTCTCGGTCGAGGCCGCCCGTCGTCGAGGGGAACTGGAGTCAACGACGGACTACAACATCATCCTGTCTCAGGAGATTGAGATTGGGGGCAAGAGACGTCGACGCGTCGAGCAAGCCGGCGCCGAGCAAGACGCGGAGCTGGGGCAGTTTCTCCGCGCACAGCGTCTTCTTGCTGCCAGGGTTCGTGCTGCCTTCATCGAGGCACTCCGTGCACGAGAACTTGTCGAGGTTGACCAGGCCAATGCCGAGCTCGCCAACTCTCTAACGGAGGTAGCCCGGAAGCGGTTCGAGGCCGGCGCTGCGCCCCAAATGGAAGTGAACCTTGCGCTGGTGCAAGTGGGGCGTGCGCGGCGGGATTTGCGTCTCTCCAGGGGCGCCTATCAGGTCGCTCTCACGATTCTGGCCGAGATCGTGGGCCTCGATCCCGACAATCCACCGGTACCAGTTGGAGAACTCACACTCCCAAGCCGAGATGTACCCGCGTTTTCAGAGCTGCTGGCTTCCGCCCTGCAACAACGGGCTGATCTGGAGGCCTTTCGGGACACGGTGCGAGCGGCGCGAGCCCGGACGGAAGTCGCACGTCGACAAAGGGTGCCCAACCTCATGACTGGAGCTTCTTATGGAGAAGAGGAGGAGACAGACCGTTTGGTTGGTGGTTTTGTAGGTGTTCGGATTCCAATCTTCAATCGGAATCGTGGCGCCATTGCCGAAGCAAATGGCCTTCTTCAGCAAGCCGAGGCGAAGCAGTTGGCCGTTGAATTGCAGGTACGGCAAGAGGTGGCGTCCTCTCTGGCTCGCTATCAAGCTGCCGTTGAATCGACCACCAATCTACAGGCGCAGGTCCTCGGAAGCCTTCAGGAAAACCTCGAGCTTCTTCAGCACTCCTTCGAGGCCGGCAAGACCAGCTGGACCGAGGTTCTGGTCTTCAGGCGGGAGTTCGTTGATGTGCGTCGTGAATACGTGGAGACACTCACGGAAGCGCGGCTTGCAGGGATAGAAATGGACCTCGCCACTGGCGTCGCTCCATCGTTATCGACATACGAGGAGTCCCAACGATGAAGTTCCGCAGATACATGTCGTTGTTTTCCTTTGGCTCGGTCCTCCTCCTTTCTGGCGCGTTTCTGTCGTGCTCCGAGCCGGATCACACGCCTGCTCATGACTCAGAAGACGAGCACGTAGAGAAAGTCCACGAGGAAGGCGTCGTGGAGCTGACGCCCGAGATGCTTGCTCAAGCCGGAATACGCACCGCGGCTGTGGAACAACGCACGCTTCCCGCGGAGCTTCTTACCACGGGTCAAGTGGATTTTGAACAGGACCGACTCGCCCATGTGACGCCTCGCATTCCGGGCAGGGTGGAGCAGGTTCACGCAGACCTGGGGGCCGAGGTCTCAAAGGGGCAGACCCTTGCCGTCATCGATTCCATCGAGCTCGGCCAGGCCAAGGCTGCCTACCTGCAAGCCAAGGCTCAAGAGGACCTCGCTCGCCAGAACAATGAGCGTGAAGAAGGCCTCTACACGGAGCGTATTTCCTCGGAACAGGAGATGCTCGCCGCACGTGCGGCCCATTTGGAGGCAATCGCCCGACTGCAAAACACCGAGGAGACCCTCCACCTGTATGGGGTGAGTGACGAGCAGATCCAGTCCTTGAGCTACGAAGGACCCAAGGCGTCTCTCCTCCCCGTACGCTCGCCACT
>JBHHYG010000311.1:0-4224 GCA_046757445.1 Acidobacteriota bacterium | reverse complement strand
GCGACACCGGCGGCAAGCCCTTTTTCGGCAGCGACAAGGGGCTGGGCTTCCGCGATGTGCTCGAGGACAGCCGGCTGCGCTACGTCATCGGCTTCCTCATGGACCCGGAGGGTGCCGCGGCGGCCGACCAGAAGCCCCGCTGGCACGAGCTCAAGATCCACATCCGCCGGCCCGGCCTCGAGGTACGCGCCCGCGAGGGCTTCTTCTGGCCAACGCGCAGCTAGCCCGCAGCAGGAGGGTGATGAGAGATGTGGGCTAGCTGTGCCGAGATGGGCCACCGAAGCACATAATGCAGGAGAGGAGGAACCGTGACGAGCCTCGAGCTTGCGCCCGAAGAGCAATCCCTGGTCGAGTTCACCCGGGAACTGGTGCGCACGCCGAGCGTGCTCGGCGACGAGGGCGAGATGGCCGAGCGCGTCGCTGCAAAGATGAGGGAGCTAGGGTTCGATAGTGTCGAGATCGACGATGCCGGCAACGCCGTGGGGGTCGTCGCGGGCAAGGCCGCCGGGCCGACGATCCTCTATGACGCCCACATGGATACCATCGACGTCATCCCCCGCGAGGCCTGGAAGCACGGCCCCTTCGGCGGCGACATCGAGGACGGCCGCATCTGGGGCCGCGGCAGCTCCGACATGAAGGGGGCGCTGGCGGCCATGATCTTCGCCGCTGGCGGGCTCGACCGGACCGAGCTCGGCGGCAGGGTCGTGGTCTCCGGCTCGGTCGGCGAGGAGCTCATCGAGGGCGCCGCCCTGCGAGTGGTGATGGACAATTACCAACCCGACTACGTCGTCATCGGCGAGGCCTCCGGTCTCGATCTCGTGCGCGCCGGCCGCGGCCGCGCCGAGCTCGAGATCGAAACCCACGGCAAGCCCTCCCATGCCTCGACGCCCCAGCAGGGCGTCAACGCCGTGCACAAGATGAGGCGGGTGATCGAGGAGATCGAGGCCATCGAGATGCCCGCGCACCCCTTTGTGGGACGGGCGGTGATGTGCCTGACCGACATCATCTCGATCCCCCATCCGGCCCACTCGGTGGTGCCCAGCGGCTGCCGCGCCACCTACGAGCGGCGCCTCCTGCCCGGCGACACGCGGGAGCAGCTGCTGACAGATCTCCAAGCCGCCTTTGAGCGGGCCGGCGCCGCCGACACCGAGATCTCACTCGCCGCTACCGGCTACACCACCTACACCGGCATCCGCTGGGACCAGCCCAAGTGGTTCCCCCCCTGGCAGCTGGCCGAGGAGCACGAGCTCGTCCAGGTGGCGCTACGAGGACTCCGACAGGCCGGGTTGGATCCCGGCCTCGCCAGCTACCAGTTCTGTACCAACGGCGCCTATAGCGCCGGCACCGCCGAAGTGCCCACCGTCGGCTTCGGCCCCTCGCGGGAGGAACTGGTGCACATCGTCGACGAGTACCTCGAGATCGACCAGCTCATCGCGGCATGCCGCGGCTACGCCGCCATCAGCGCGGCCGTGCTCGAGGCGGGCTAGCGGCCCTGCTTCTGCTGCCACTCCTCGAGGTAACCCATGTAGCGCTCGAGGTCGGCATTGAGGTCGCCGGTCGCGCTGATGTTTTTCAGCTCCAGCAGCCTGCGGTAGATCTGCTCGCCGCTTTCAGGATCGAGGAGCTTGATGTAGCCGATGACCTTCTGCTGGCTCTTGCGCTGCAGGGCCTCACCGAGGTCCCCCATATCGTCGACCTTGACCACCAGGACGTAATCGGCCATCTCCCGCTTCGGCACGAGGCCGAAGACGGGGGAATCGGCCACTGCCTCGCGGGTCTGGCGCAGCAGCTCGAAAAGGTCCGACTGCGCCTCGGAGACCAGCCGGGCTCCTACGCCCATGGCCTTGGTGCCGGCAGCGGCGTTGGCATTGTCGCTCGTAGGCACGCTTGCACCGGAGTTCGGCAGGGCCCCCGCCGTCTGGCCGCTGAGATCGCCGGCGCTGCCGCTGGCGCTACCTCCCGTGGCGCTGTCTCCAAAGTTATCCGCCTGACGCCCGAAGGGGTTCTCGTTGCGGTTCAAGACGCCAGAAAGGTCGAGGTCCTCGACGAAGACACGCGGCGCCTCCAGCCGGTCATCGAGGCCCGGCGGCGGTTGCGATACTTGCTTCAACATCTCGAACCCCTGGCTCATGTCAACGCCCGCCTGGTGCGCCCGGATGGCATGCTCCCAGGCAGTCTCGAAGTCGCCGATGTTGTAGGAGGCCATCGCCACCATGCGATGTGCTTCAGCCCAGGCAGGGTTGAGCTCGGTGGCCCGCAGGAAGGCGTCGCGGGCCTCTTGCTCCCGCCCCACGTTGCCGAGGGCAAATCCCCGGTAGTAGTGCGCCAGGGGATATTTGGCATCTTCCTTGATGGCCTTGTCCAGCTCCTTGAGGCCCTCCTCGAAGCGATTCTCCGCCAGCAGCTTCCTGCCCTTCTCGGTCAGCTTCCGGGCCTTCTTGGTATCGGCGGCGGCGGCAACGATGCTCACCGCCAGGGCGAGCACCAGCAAGACCAGCACCGGCCGGAAACGAAAAACCGACTGCATTCTCATCACCTCTTTCCCCCTTCGATCCCCATTCATCTGATCGCCCTCCCCGCCCGGCCTGGTCGCCGGACTCGGCCGGCAACGCCGTCGAGGCTGACGCCTCCGGCCTGAGGCGGTAGAGACACCTAGTGCCGCCTCCCCGCCGCAACCGTCTTCGATGTTTCGAGAGAGCAACCACAATCCAGAATATCCAGCTACCCGGCCGTTGTCCAGGGGGCCTGCGCCAGGAGCAGTCCGATGCTAGGAGCCCGCATTTCTCAACGGCGGTCGTCGCGAGGGGGCGGACAGGCCTGTGGCTGCAAGGCGCGCGCAGGATCGGGCGCGGAGGCGTACTCTTGCAGTACGTCGAGCACCCGAGCCAAGCGCAACGCCGCAGACGCGGGCCTGTCCACCACCGTAGCAGACTGCCGTTGAGATATGCAGGCTAGGAACCAGTAGGTCCCACGCGCACCTCGTAGGCCACCCGCACGGCTGGGCCCCTGAACTTGGTCATCACCAGATGAAGCTCCAGGTTGCCGCCGGCGACGAGGTCAGCCGGCAGCACAGCGCTCCACAGCCGGGCGGACCCGCCCAGGGCGGTATGGGGTCAGGTCGGTGAATAGGGATCCGGGACCTCCCCCAGCTTCCGCTTCTCGCTGAGGTAGAAGGTCTGGCTGCCGCCAGTCAGATCGACCTGCAAGGAGTTGTCGAAGACGCCACCGCGCGGCACATGCGGGCGGCCCTGGAGGTCCGACCAGTCGACGGTGGCACAGCCGGAGGTCGGGTGCTCGGCGCTACAGGTTTGCGACGGGCGGCTGGCATCGCGGAGGGCCACCACCAGGCGCCGGCCCGCAGTACGGCCGACGGCCTCGGGAATGAGATGCGCCACCCTGAAGCTCTTGTGGAATCCGGCATCCTGGAAGCCTCCGGCGGCGGGGAGGGAGAACATCCCTGAAGCGATGGTCACCGCGCCGGCTTTTTGCGGTTCCTCCGGCATATTCTCTTGTGGCGTTACGGATGCGTCGTAGAGATCGCGCAACCTCTGCACGTCGTGGTCCGACAACCCCGAATGCGAGGAGATGTCATCTCGCTTCGCGAGCTTGTTCCGGTAGCGAAGAAAATATTGTGGAATGTCTCCACCGTGGCCGAAAAAATACATGATGTCGTCGAATTCGGCAGTGTGCTGCAGTCCTAGCCCGTGGCCGAGCTCGTGCAGACAGGTCAGGTAGACGACGGTGTCGCGAAAGAGCGGGTCCTTCCTGGCCAGCGCGTCGATGTCGGGGCCCAGCCCTCTGGTGTCCGGCAAGACGAAGACCACCGCGCCTCGCTGGCCGCCCACTTTGATGCGACGCATCTCGCCGTAGAGTCCGCCCTGGGGAGGTGCCCAGAAGAGCCGGATCAGCGCTTTCTCCCTGGCCACGGGCCGCATTTGGATCGCCCCGGCTGCCGCCTTCTGCCAGGCCTCCAGCGCCCACCTCGCCAGCACCTCGTCACCTGGACGGTAGCCCGACTCTGCGCCGCCGGGAGCAATGAAGTAACCGATCGGCTGGCGGGTGTCGAGAGCCCTGAAATAAGAGGACCGTTCCTGCGCCGGCGACAGGGTCGCCGAAAGCATCAGCAAGCCGATCGCCATCGAGATGACCTTCGAAGCTCCTAGCTCGCATTTCTCAACGGCTCGTGGCTGCGCGAGCGCAATGGCACACGATGACTGCGTTGCG
>JBHHYG010000310.1:0-4227 GCA_046757445.1 Acidobacteriota bacterium | reverse complement strand
AGGGGCTGCGCGCTCACATCGTCGGCCCTTTCCGGGCCCGCCTGCAGGTGTTCCTGGGAGCGGTGGGATTCGTTCTGCTGATCGGCTGTGCCAACGTCGCCAACCTGCTGTTGGTGCGGGCCACCGGACGCAGACGCGAGTTCGCCGTGCGCGTTTCCCTGGGTGCCGGCCGGCTTCGCCTGCTGCGCCAGCTCCTCACCGAGAGCCTGCTGCTGGCAGCCATGGGCGGAGCGCTGGGGCTGTTGCTAGCACTCTGGGCGACGCGCGCTTTCCTGTCGCTGGCGCCGGCGGGGATTCCCCGGCTGGAGGAGGTCGGCATCGATGGCCGGGTCCTCGGCTTCGCCTTGTTGCTGTCGGCCATCACCGCCCTGCTCTTCGGGCTGGCGCCGGCATTGCGGGCGACGACGGCCGATGTCAATCAGGCGCTCAAGGGTGGTCGGCACGCCGGCCGCTCGAGCGGCGGCATTCACCGGCTACTGGTTGTCGGCGAGCTCGCCTTGGCCTTCATGCTGCTGGTCGGCGCCGGCTTGCTGACGCGCAGCTTCTCCACCTTTCTGCAATGGCAGCCGGGCTTCGACAGGGAAAATCTGACGACCACCTGGCTGCTGTCGTCACCCGGCAAGTACGAGCGGGGCGATCAGGTAGTGGCGCTGCACGCTCGCGCCGCCGAGGCGGTCGCCGCCCTCCCCGATGTAGTGTCGGTGGGCATGGCTTCGGCAGGGCCCCTGTTCGGCGGAATCGAGACCGACGAGTTCGTTATCGCCGACCATCCCGCCGAGGCCTCGGACAACCCGCCGGTGGCCCGCTGGTTCGACATCGATGCTCGCTATTTCCCGACCCTCGGCCTGTCCATCGTTCGCGGCCGCAACTTCACCGACGCCGATACTCGCGGCAGCGTGCCCGTAGCCATCATCAACGAGGCCATGGCACGCCGCTACTGGCGCGGTGAGAACCCTCTCGAACATCGGGTAACCATGCACGACCGTACAATGGAGATTGTCGGCGTCGTCCACGACATCCTGCCGTTGCGCCCCGACGCCGTCGTCGAGCCGCAAATCTACTGGCCCGACAAGCAATCGCCGCGCTGGGGCAATTACTTGGTGATTCGCACCCGCTCGGACGCATCGAGCATTGTGCACGCGGCACGTGAGCGCATGCTGCAGGAAGTTCCGGACTTGCAGATCTCCACTTTCCGAACCATGCAGGAGCTGGTAGGCCGTCGGCTTGTCAGCCCGCGCTTCAACATGCTGCTGGTGGTCATCTTCGCCGCTGTGGCGGTGGTGCTGGCGGCGGTGGGAACCTACGGTGTCATCGCCTACTCGATCGCCAGCCGCACGCAGGAGATCGGCATCCGCATGGCGCTCGGCGCCCGCCCGTGGGGTGTCACCTTCTCAGTCGTACGGCACGGCATGACGCTGGCGCTGATCGGCCTGGGACTCGGGTTTCTGGGCGCGCTCGGGTTGAGCAGGGTGATCGCCAGCTTGCTCTACGGCCTGCCGCCGGACGATCCGGCGACCTTCGCCGCCGTCGGCGGCATCTTCATGGCCGTGGCTCTGCTCGCTTGTTACCTACCCGCCCGCCGCGCTGCCCGGCTCGACCCGATGTCGGCACTGCATACGGAATGAGTTGACCCGCCGATTGCCCATCGAGCCGATTGATCTGTCGTAGTCGAATGCCTTGACAGGTATCTTGATGATAGGTATCTGATCTTCAGGATGGACACGGTACGGCAGGATCTGCGCTATGCGCTGCGGATGATCTCCCGCAGCCCCGGCTTCACGGCCGCCGCCGTGCTCACCCTGGCGCTGGGCATCGGCGCCAACACCGCCATCTTCTCGGTGGTCAACGCGGTGCTGTTGCGGCCGCTCCCGTACGTCGACCCCGGCCGCCTGGTGCGCCTCTGGAGCGCCTATCCTGAGGACGGCGCCGAGCGCTCCAGCACCTCCCCTCTCGACCTCGACGACTGGCGCCAGCAAAACGGCGTCTTCGAACAGATGGCGGGGTTCCCATCGGTACGTCTCAGCGGCTTCGTGCTGACCGGCTCGGAGAGCCCCGCGGAGATCTCTACCGTCTTCGTGACCGAGGGCTTCTTCGAGTCGCTGGGCGTTGCCGCTCTGCTCGGGAGAACGCTCGCCCCTACCGACCAGGTCGACGGCAACAACCGCGTCGTCGTGCTCAGCCACGCCTACTGGCAGCAGCGCTTCGGGGCCGATGCCGGTATCGTCGGCAGCACCCTGACCCTCAACGGCTCGCCGTTCACGGTGATCGGCGTCATGCCGCCGGCCTTCGAATATCCCGCCGCGGACACCGAGATGTGGGCACCGCTGTCGCTGATACCCGACAGTGGCGTACCGCGGCGGCGCGGCGTACGCTGGCTGCAGGTGGTGGCGCGGCTGAAGCCGGGGGTCACCCTGGCGCAGGCGCAGACGGAGATGAACACCGTTGTCGGCCGGCTGGCCAAGCAGTACCCGGAATCCAACGAACGGCTCACCGGCGTCACCCTGCGACCGCTACACGAGGAGATGGTCGGCGACCTGCGCACCGCCATGCTCACCCTCTTCGCGGCCGTTGTCCTGGTGCTACTCATCGGCTGCGCCAACGTCGCTAACCTGATGCTCGCACGGGCCGAGGGGCGCCACAAAGAGGTCGCCATCCGCATGGCCCTGGGGGCGAGGAGGCGGCGGCTGATCCGCCAGCTGCTCACCGAGAGCCTGCTGCTGACTTTGTCGGGCGGGGCGGTGGGCCTGCTGCTGGCGCTCTGGGGAGTCAGGGTGTTGGTGGCCATGGCCCCCGAGGAAATCCCCATGCTCTCGCAGGTGGGCGTCGACGGCGCCGTGCTGGGCTTCACCACGCTGCTCACTCTGGCCGCAGGCTTGCTCTTCGGCCTGGTGCCGGCGCTTCGGGTGGCCGGAGCCGACCTGCACGACTCGCTCAAAGAAGGCCCTCTGGGGAGAAGGAGCGCCGCCCACCCCCACCGGCGTCTGAGGAGCCTGCTGGTGGTCAGCGAGGTGGCCTTGGTGGTGGTGCTGGCCGTCGCGGCCGGCTTGCTGCTGCGCAGCTACGGGCGACTGCTACGCGTGGATCCCGGCTTCGAGCCGCGGCACCTCCTGACCTTGGCGGTGACCGCGCAGAGCTACAAGTATCCGGAGCGGCCGCAGTTCACCGGCTTTTTCCACGATCTCCTGCAGCGGCTCGAGCAGCTCCCCGGCGTCGACTCGGTGGGCATGGTGCGGCCTTTGCCGTTACGCGGCGACACGTTCGAAGGCGAGAGCTTCACCTTCTCCATCGACAGCCGGCCGTCACCACCCGCGGGGCATGAGCCGGGCGCGGTGATGCGCTTCGTCAGCCCCGGCTACTTCCACACCATGGGCATTCCGTTGCTCGCGGGGCGCGATTTCAGCGCCCGCGACAGCGCCCGAGCACCCATCGTGCTGGTTGTCAACCACACGGCCGCCGAGCGCTACTGGCCGGGCGAGGAGCCGGTGGGCAAGTCGATTTCCGCCGGCAATGCCACCGGCCTGCTGATCATCGGCGTGGTCGGTGACGTTCGGCAACTGGCGCTGGCGCAGGAGCCGATGCCGGTGATCTACGTCGTCTACACGCAGGTGGCGCGCGTTGGCATGACCTTGGTGGTGCGCACCGCTGCCGACCCGCGGAGCATGATCGGCGCCGTTCGGCGAACGATCTGGGAGGTCGATTCCGACCAGCCGATCGAGCAGATCGCCCCGATGGAACAGGTCATCGCCGACTCGCTGGTGCAGCCCCGCTTCTCGATGACCCTGCTCGGGATCTTCGCGGGCCTGGCCCTCGTGCTCGCCGCCGTCGGCATCTACGGGGTGATCTCCTACACCGTCAGCCAGCAAACCCACGAAATCGGAATCAGAATGACCCTGGGTGCACAGGGGTCCGATCTGCTGCGCCTGGTGGTGCGCCGCGCCATGTCACTGGCGCTCACGGGCATCGCCATCGGGCTCGCCGGTGCCCTCGCCGCCGGCCACTGGATGGCCAGCCTGCTGTTCGGCATCAGCGCCTTCGATCCTCCGACATTTCTGTTGGCCACACTGCTTCTCACAGCGGTGGCGCTGGCGGCGAGCTTGGTGCCGGCGTTGCGCGCCAGCCGCGTGGATCCGCTGATCGCCATCCGCTCCAGCTAGCCCGAATTTCTCAACGGGTCGTGAAGCGAGCGGGCGCAAGGGCCGCGAGGACAAGGCGCGCGCCGGTTGGAGG
>JBHHYG010000309.1:0-4271 GCA_046757445.1 Acidobacteriota bacterium | reverse complement strand
TGCGACTTGGTCAAGGCACCCATGCCTGGATGGGCCACTGGCATGGTGGTTGGCCTCTTGGTCAGCCTGTCGGACGTGATCATCACCAGGGGCTATGTCGCTATCTTGGGAGTGAGGATCGTCGGCGGTGCTCTGATCGGATGGGCGGCAGGCCGATGGGGTTGGCCTCCTGCACTTGTTGGGCCAGGGCCAGCACCGACTCCTCGGAGCGGGGGCCGCCGACGACCTGTAGGCCCACGGGAAGGGCGCTTGCATCGAGACCACAGGGTACCGAGGCCACCGGCAGCCCGGTGAGGCTGAGGATGAAGGTGGGAGCGACCCAGTCGATATGGGTCTCCATCTTCTTGCCGGCGATGGTCTCGGGGTAGTTCTGCTCGACCGGAAAGGGCGACACCGCCATGCACGGGGTCAGCAGCTGGTCGAAACGCTCTAAAAGATCTCGGCAGATCTCCCACATCCGGCCGCGAACGTTCTCGGCCGCCCCGATCTGCTCGGTGGTTATCTTCAGGCCGGCGCGTACATTGGCCCCGAGGTTGGGGCCGAAGGCATCGAGCTTGTCGAGGCGGGGAAACTGCTGGGTCACCATCCACAGGCCGCGGATGGCCAAAAACGCCTGCCAGCCGAAGGACAGGTCGAGCTCCACCTCCTCGACCACGGCCCCGGCCTGGGCCATCTCGAAAGCGGCGGCGCGGCAAATCTGCTGGATCTCTTCGTCGATGCCGATGCCGGCCACATCCCCACAGTAGGCGACGCGCAGGCCCTTACCGATGCCGGCGCGCACGGCGGCGACAAAATCCCGCCCCGCCGTCGGCTGGCAGAGCGGTGAGCGACGGCTCGGCCCGGCCACCGCCTGCAGCATGAGGGCGACGTCCTCGGCGGTGCGGGCCATCGGGCCGGTAACCTGCATGGTGTCCCAGAGGAAATCGGAGGGATAGGTGGGCACCAGCCCCGTAGAGGGCCGCAGGCCGGTTACGCCGCAGAATGAGGCGGGAATGCGTAGCGAGCCGCCCAGATCCGTACCTTCGGCGAGCGCCATCATGCCGCTGGCCAGCCCGGCGGCGCCGCCGCCGGTGGAGCCGCCGGCACTGAGCTTCAGATTCCACGGGTTGCGGGTGGCGCCAAAGAGCTCGTTGAAGGTGTTGCCACCGGTGGCGAACTCCGGCGCATTGGTCTTACCGATGATGATCGCTCCGGCTCGCCGCAGCCTTTCGACCACCAGAGCGTCTTCCTCCGGCACATGATCGGCGTAAAGTGGCGACCCGTAAGTAGTGCGTAGGCCCGCAACCGGGGTGACGTCCTTGATCCCCACCGGCAGCCCCAGCAAGGGAGGCGTTTCGGCGCCGCCCGCAAGCGCTTGCTCGGCCTCGCGCGCATCGTCGAGGGCCCGATCCGAGAGCGTGCAGATGGCATTGATGGCGCCGTTGTGGGCGTCGATCTGCGCCATGCACGCCTCGACCACCTCCACCGGCGACACCTCGCGGCGCACGATCAGCTCCCGTAGCTCGCACGCCGGCCGCAGCGCCAGTTCCATTTATTCCTCCAGGAAGGCCACCGCCCGGCAAAAGGCCGCCTCACCGCCCTTGAACTTCCAGGGGAAGATGCCGAGGGTCAGGCGCTGGTTCTGCAGCTCTGGCGCCGCCATCTCGCCGCCGAGGTTTTCCACGTGCATGCAGTTGTGCGGGAAGAGAGCGTTGTGGGTGAGCTGGTAGTGCTCCTCGGGAAAAAGCTTTCCCATCTGCTCCTTGCCGAAGCGCGCCTCGCACCGCGCCCGCACCCGATCGCAGTGGCCGAACGTTCCCTTTCCGAGGAAGCGGCCGATCGGCAGGTTCATCGGGTGGTCGGTGGAGATGGCGTCCACTCCCCACACCTTGACCTTCAGCTTCAGCAGCCAGCTCACCATGTCGGGGTGGGCGCCCGGGTGCATGTGGATATACTGCTCCTCGTCGGGTTCGGCGCCGAACTGACCGTAGCGATGCCAGCCGGTATGTAGCAGCACGATATCGCCCTCCTTCACCTCGACGCGTTTCTCGATCATCTCCGGTGAGTAGGCACCGAGCTCGTCGAGCTCGTCGCTCAGATCGACGATGACGCCGGGCCCGTAGAGCCACTCCAGGGGGATCTGGTCGATGGTCATGCCGTTGGTGACGAAATGGCGCGGCGCGTCCAGGTGTGTGCCCATGTGGTTGGAGGTCTGGATGTACTGGGCGTTGACACCCTGCTCGGCCTTGCGCTTGATGTACTTGACCTCGAAGGGCGGGTAGTAGGGCCAGAAGGAAACTTCCTGGTTGAGTGGCTGGGACAGGTCGTAGATCTTCATCGGCTCTCCTGTGGCGTGGGACTGCAGCCGGGCATCAACGCGGAGGTGGAGCTTCGGTCGATTCGCCGGCCCGCCGGCATGCTGCTGCAAGGGCCCTGTCGACCAGGACCCTGGCGAGGTGACGACGGTACCTCGCCGAGGCGTGGATGTCACTTCCCGGCTCGATTGCGTCGGCGGCCGCCTCGGCCGCCTCGCGGATGCGCTTCTCGGAAGGCTGCTGACCGACGAGCACGCCCTCGGCGCGGCCGGCGCGCACCGGCCCCGAGCCGACACCGAGGCAGACAACGCGAACCTGCTCGCAGCGCCGGCCAGCGAGGGCGACGAGAGCGGCGACGCCGACCAGCGCGTAGTCGCCGTGGCGGCGGGCGACCTCGCGAAAGGCCCAGCCGTTGCCGGGAGGCATCTGCGGTACCACGACCTCGGCCAGCAGCTCGTCGGGCGCCAGGGCGGTGGCGAACAGACCCTGGAAAAACTCGCCGGCGGCGACCCAGCGCTCCCCGCCCTGCCCCCGCACGAGGAAGCGTGCGTCGAGTGCCGTCATTACCGCGGGCAGCTCGGCCGCCGGGTCGGCGTGGGCCAGGCTGCCGCCAATGGTGCCGCGGTTGCGGATCTGGAGATGGGCGATATGGGGCATGGTCTCGTGCAGCAGCGGCGCCCGCTGCGCCACCAGCGGGCTGCGCTCCACCTCGGCCTGGCGCGTCATGGCGCCGATACAGAGGTCACCGGCATCGCCGGCGCCCACGGCCGCGGCCCGTCCTGAGTTTGCCTTCTTCTTACCCTGCCCTTTGTCGGCACCTTTTCCCTGCCCTGCTTCCATCGTCGCATCGGGCGTCTGGATGTACGACAGCTCCCCTATGCGGTTCAAATCGACGATCACCGCCGGCTGCGCCAACCGGAAGTTCATCGTCGGCACCAGGCTCTGGCCCCCGGCCAGCAGCTTGGCCTCGTCGCCATGCTCGGCCAAAAGGGCGAGCGCCTCCTCGACGGTCTCGGGGGCGTGGTACTGGAAAGGCGCCGGCTTCATGCGTGACTCCTACCCAGCATTGCCCGCCAGGATCCACCTGCGGGCGACCAAATGGAGCTTCGATCCATCCCGCTCGAGCGCCGATTCCCCGGCGACGTTCGTAAGGGTATCTGGGCCATTATCCAGAGACGCTCCTAGCTTTGCTCACTGGCTGCGGCGCTTTGCGTCCTGGCCTGCTCGAGCAGCTCGAAGAGCCGGTTGGGGCTGAGGGGGATCTCGAGGATCTCGAGGTTGCCGGCCAGCGGTACCAGAGCGTCCTCCACCGCTTGCGCGAAGAGGGCGCCGACGGGAATCGCCCCCGCTTCACCGGCCCCCTTCACTCCCATCGGGTTCAGCGGCGAAGGGGTCTCGACGTGGGCGGACTCGACGCGAGGGACCTCGGCGGCGGTGGGCAGCAGGTAGTCCATGAACGAGGCGCACAGCAGCTGGCCGTCGTCGTCGTAGACGAGCTGCTCGTAGAAGGCGTTGCCGATGCCCTGCGCCACCCCGCCCTGGATCTGTCCCTCGAGGATGAGCGGATTGATCACCTTGCCGCAGTCGTGCACGACGATGTAGCGGAGGATCTTCACCATCATGGTCTCGGCATCGACCTCGACGACCATGGTGTGCACGCCGTTGGCCGTGGTGCCACCCTCCGGGCCGAAATAGGAAGTAGCCTCCAGGCCCGGTTCGGTGCCCGGTTTGACGGCGCCGCGCAGAGGGTTGGCGCACGCCGCCAGTTCGCCAAGCTCGATGGCTACCTGCGGCGCTCCCTTGGCGCTCACCCTGCCGTCCGCGAGAACGAGATCCTCCTCGGCCACCTCGAGCTCTTTGCTCGCCAGCGCCAGGATCTTCTCGCGCACCGAGGTGGCGGCCGCCTGGCAGGCGTTGCCGGCGACCACCGCGCCGCGGCTGGCGAAGGTGCCGGCGCCCCAGTAGAACTGGTCGGTG
>JBHHYG010000308.1:0-4272 GCA_046757445.1 Acidobacteriota bacterium | reverse complement strand
GACTCGGATATCCCTCCCTGCTGAACTTGCCAATGCCTTCCCATCATCCCGGTCGCACCATGTCCTGCTCGTGCGGCGCAGCCGATCCGAGGAGGCCTGCGCTTTCTATGAATCCGAAGCCCTGCGCGGCGGGCTTGCGGTCGGAGGGGGGGGCGCAGTCACTGTCGTCACGCAACTGCGCAGCAAGAGTGACTGCGTCCCTTTGCCTGTCCGAGCCCGGCCCAGTGAGCAGGTCTGCGTATCGTAGCGCGGGAAGAAGACCCTTGGTCGGCTCGCAGTGGTGACGGCGTTGCACGTTGGCACCCACAATGATATATACCGATCTATATTAGGAGGATGAGATGCCTACCGACGTATCCAACTCGGAACCAGGCGCACGTGCCAAGCTGTTCAGGAATGGCCGCTCGCAAGCGGTACGTCTGCCCAAGAAGTTCCGCTTCGAAGGCGAGGAGGTCTCGATCAGGCGCGATGGTGCCGCCGTCATCCTTGAGCCGATCGCCCGTTTGAAGTGGCCGAGGGGGTACTGGCAGAGCATCGAGCGTAACGCGAAGGCGCTGAATCTCGGAACGATCAGGCCGCTCGGAGCGAAACTGCTCGACATCACCGAGGACGAGATTTGATCTGGCTGCTGGACACGAACGTGCTGATCCATGCTGTCCGCGGCCGGCCGGCCGCCGTGCGCTCTCGACTGCGCGCGGTTAGTCCGCAAGACGTTGCGGTGTCGAGCATCACGGTTGCGGAGCTGTGGTACGGGGCGGAGAAGAGCCCAGAGCCGAAGCGCAAGCGGGAGGCATGGCGACTTGTCCTGCAGCCGTTCGAGGTGCTGCCATTCGACGGTGAAGCCGCCGAACATCACGCACGGCTGCGTCACGCGCTGCGAAGGCAGCCCATTGGCGAACGCGATCTCCTGATCGCAGCAATCGCGATTGCCAGAGGCCTCAGCCTGGTCACGCACAACGCGGCCGAGTTTGCGCGAGTGCAGGACCTGCACGTGGAGGATTGGACGCGCCCGGTTTGAGCGACCCCGCTCGCGCGGGGCAAACGCTCCGTGGTAGATGAGTAGGTTGATGCGGGAACGGGGGATCGCAGCGGCGAGTTTCTCCAGAAACTCCGACGGCTCGAAGCAGATCGCCCTTGTCCCATCTCGCCACGTCCGGCGCAGGCGCAGCAGCACCTTGTCTTCCGGCGTCAACTCCACCGCGTCCTGGGCTACGGCCGGGCGCAGGACATGCAGCCGCTGTCGCGCGCACCGACGCGGGACGCCGAATCTGTTGACGCAGAATGCCCGGAGCTGGATAAGGGGCCGTCGAGTCTTGCAAAATGGGGTGATGTCAAAGCTCGAAGACTTGCAGCCGAACGCGGCCGCGAAGCGCTGGATCGAGGTTGCCGAGGAGGCGCGGGTGTGGGCCTTTGACAGCGATGGCGTGCCTCGGGTGGGGTAGGAGGGGCGGCAGATGAATCTGACGCCGACTCAAACCGACGCCATCACCCACAAGGGTGGAAACCTCCAGCTCATCGCCTGCGCCGGGTCGGGCAAGACGGAGGTGGTGGCGCGCCGGGTCGTGTACCTGCTGACGCCCGGTGGGGGTGGGGGACTCGCGCCTCGTAACATCATTGCCTTCACCTACACCGACAAGGCAGCTGCGGAACTGAAGGAGCGGATCATTACGCGCTGCCGCGAAGCGCTGGGCGATGTGACTGGCCTTGCGGAGATGTTCGTCGGAACCATCCACGCCTTTTGCCTGGATCTCCTCAAGACAGAGGTGCCGAAGTACCTGAAGTACGAGGTGCTGAACGAAGTCCAGCAGGGTTTGTTCGTGGACCGACACAGCAAGCAGAGCGGACTCACATCGGCCACCGATCTCCGCGGGTCTGCTCTCAAGCGCTACCGGGATACCCCGCGTTACATCGAAGCCTTGTCGATCCTGCGCGAGGCCGAGCCAGTCGACAGTGCGCTCAACGGTTGCTCCGTCATGGATGGCCTCGATGCCTACCGGAAGCTGCTCGACGAGCGCAGCTACCTGGACTACTCGGCGATTCTCGAGGCTGCCGTCGACGTGATGACGAACCAGGCGGACCTGCAACGCCGGCTGGCGGGCAGGTCTACGAGGCCGGGGACATCATCGCGCTGTCGTTCAACTCACTGGATGAAGAGGCGCGCCACATCGTGGAAATGGCGAAGGCTCTGCGCGGTGTGGCGATTCGAGAGCCTTCGACGAGGGGTAGTGCAGGAGACCACGGCGAGCGCGGCATATCCTGGTCGGACATGGCCGTCCTACTGCGCAGCGTGAAGCGCAATGGCGAGCCGATCACCCGTGCGTTTGAGGCAGCAGGCATCCCATTTGTCGTCCTCGGGATGACCAATCTCTTCGGAGCCCGGGAGGCGGAGGCGGCCCGTCAGCTCTTCTACTTCATGGCCGGCCGCCCGGGAATCGATGATGAGGCGGTGGAGCGCACCTGGCTGAGTGCGCGCCTTGGGGTCGACCCAATGGACCTCAAGCAGGCAATCTCGAACGCCGCCCAGGTGCGGGCCTCGCTCACCGCGTCCGGCCAGAAACGGTGGGGACTCTACTCAGTCCAGCGGCTGTTCTTGACCTTCCTCGACGAGGCCGGCGTGCGCGAGGAACGCGTTCCGGATGGCCGCGGCGAAGTGGTCTTCTACAATCTCGGCAAGTTCAGTCAGCTCATCTCGGATTACGAGACGATTCATTACCACTCGAAGCCGGCCGAGAAATACGCCTCGTTCGCCGACTTCCTCCAATTTCGCGCCGAGGATGCGTACCCGGAGGGCTGGCAGGACAACCAGTACGCCAACCCCGACGCCGTCCGGATCATGACCGTCCACCAAGCCAAGGGCATGCAGTGGCCGGCGGTGTTCGTCCCGGCACTTCTGAAGAATCGCTTCCCGGCCAAGAAACAGGGCGGACGAAATGTCTGGCACTTGATCCCACGCGCTGGAATCAAGGACCAGGCCCGGTTTGAGGGTACACTGGAGGATGAGCGGCGGCTCTTCTACGTGGCGATGACCCGCAGCCAGAAATTCCTGCACCTCACCTGGGCGCCGGTGCCGGGGAACCAGATGTTCCAGAAGCGTTCGCAATTCTGGGACGATGTCCTGGTGTCGAAGTGGGTGAAGCGGCGCACCCCCGGCTACTCCACGAGAAAGCGCCTCCCCCCCACGCCGCGGGTCGGGGTGGCAAACGTGGTCTTCTCGTTTTCCGACCTCAAGTACTTCTTCGAATGCCGGTACCAGTTCAAGCTGCGCATTCTCTACGGGTTCAACGCTCCGATCCACGAGGCGCTGGGCTACGGCAAGTCACTGCACGACGCGCTCGCCGAGGTGCATGCTCGAGCGGTCCGTGGAGATGTTGCCGCCGATGCTGAAGTCCAGCGGCTCGTCGAGACGCACCTGCATACGCCGTACGCCTACCCGGCGTTGCGCCAACACCTCGAAGCGGCAGCCGAGCGCGTGCTGCGCGACTACCTGCACGACAACCGGGCACTGTTCGACAAAATCGAGTTCTCGGAGAAGCAGATCGAGATCAGTCTGGGCGATGGCGTGAACGTCGTCGGCCGGATCGACCTCGTGCGCCGCATCGACACGGGCGAGACGACGATCGTCGATCTTAAGTCGAGCGACCGAGCCCAGCCCGAGGAGGTCACCGAGGCCCAGCTCCACGTCTACGCCCTCGGTTACCAGGACCTCACCGGCCGCCGGCCGGACTACGTCGAGATCTACGAGCTGGACGAGCGCAAGCGCAAGCCGCGTTCGGTGGACGATGACTTCCTTGCCGAGGTAAAGACGAAGGTCACGCAGGCAGCCGGCGCGCTCCGCACGGACACGCTTCCGGCGAGTCCGTCAGCGAAGAAGTGTAAGATCTGCGATTATCGGGGGATGTGCAGCGCAGGGCGTGCGGCTGCGCCGAGTGGACAGCCCTGACGGAGCGATGCACGTATGGCGCGCAAGAAGACAGCCGGGAACACCAAGAAGGTAACCCGTTACACCCACGAGGACGTCAAGGAGCCGCGCACGCCGGAGACAGGCCACACGGCACTGCTGCCCGCCGACGAACAGGTGGTGACGCTACCCATGGACAACGGGTGGAGCCAGGCCATCGAGGTCTGCAAGCTGCCCGAGGGGGACGAGCGACCGGTGGTGGTGGACATGGACCCGGCAGCCGACCCGGTGCTTTTCTGGGCGGGCAAGCGCAACAAGCGCGAGGTGCCGGTGCTGCCGCTCCAGCGCAACGAGATCGTCTCCGAGTCGCGCAT
>JBHHYG010000307.1:0-4292 GCA_046757445.1 Acidobacteriota bacterium | reverse complement strand
TTGCCGCGCCCGCAGCAGCAAACCGTTGAGAAATGCGGGCTAGCTCCGCTTTTGCATGAAAGCACAATTTGTCGCAACTATTTTTGCTTAATAGCATAAAAAGCCCTGTCCCTACCGCAAAGCATATCCACGCTCGCCAGGCGAACCTTCCCACTCGCGGACAAACGCGGGCGTAGGCAGGTTGTGGGGGATTCGTCTTCTGCCGGGTGTGTGTCTGTGCCCACCTTGTGCCCGGATCCGGGCGGATCGTTCAGGAGGATCGCACCACCTCGATGCCCAGCTCGCGGGCGGCGGTGGCCATCACCGCGTCGGCGGTGGCGAGCTGCACCGGGTCGAGCGCCTGGCAGATCGACAAGTGGATGGCATCGATCGTACGCAGAGCGCATCCCGGGATGCTGTCGAGCATGCGGGCCGCTGTCAGAACGTGCTCACCCTTGACGGCCTCCAGCGCCAGGAAGCGCGCCTCGACGTGCTGCTGGAAAAGGCTGAACGCGCGGCGTTCCGTATCCGCATCGATCTCGCCCAGCCGCCGCCGTCGGGCGAGAAGAGACCGCATCTCCACGACGGTGAGGCTGCTGATCGTCACGCCGGAGGTCCGCCGCCGGCGCCTCGGCGGCTTGAGGCCGAACTCAGCTTGCCGCGCGGCGCCGGCGGCCGGGGCGCCAGATCCAACCGAACAGGCGCAGCTCCACATAGTTCCAGATCTCGTCGTCCTGCAAGCGGTATTGTCCGAGGAAGCGAGCGACCGGGCCGTGGATGACGGTGGGATCGGAGTTGATCCCGAAGGTCCAGCGTATGTTGTGGGGTGCCTCGCCCCAGCAGCGGATCCATTGCCGATGGATGGCCAGGTGATGAAAATCGCACAAGGTTACGAGGTTGCCGTGTTGGTTCTTGCCGCCGCAGCTGCGAAACAGGATGTGATGTACGTGCAGCGCCGAATGGGCCGTACATCCGGGCGCCTGGCAGCGCCAACCGTCGCGATCGAGCACCGGGTACTGCCGCCCCATCGACTTGTAGTAATGGCTGTCGTAGACGCCGATGAAGTGGTCGAACAGATCGTTCAGGCAGGCCCACAGCGGCCACTTCGGCCCGCGGACCCTTCGCACCTCTTCGATCGCTCGATCGAGGGCCGCCTTTTCGCCCCCGGTGATCCAGATCTCGATCGAGGCCCCGGTCGGCTGGCCGGCCCAGGAGACGGGGTAGGGCTTCAGCAGCGGGGCCCGTAACGTTTCGGGCCCGGCGGGCATGGGGGGTTCCTCGTTCAGGCCCCGGCCGAAAGTGGCCAACATTGGCGCGGTGGGGTTCTCTCCGATCCCCTGCGCACCGTCGCCGGCCCATTCATCCAGCCGGCGTTCCTACCCCAGCGGGCAGACACATCGGGACAAAGGCAGTTGCCGACAACGGCGACGCCATTGAGAAATTGGGTCATGCCCGCCGAGGCAGGAAGTCTCCCCCAGGCCATCTTCAGATAGCCAGCCCCAGTCTCACAGTTGAGAAATGCGGGATTAGCCGCCGCCTCGGAAGACCAGGACAGTGCCTCGCCGCAACCCGGGCGAACCAGGGGTGCGGATCGAAATGTTCTCATGATACGGTTGGTAGAATATGATATTAAGACATCTCGAGCCCAAGAAAACATCATGACAACAAGATCCTGGGTGTCGCTGAAGCGAAGAAGGGCTTTTCGGAGCTGATCGATCGAGTCGGGCGGGGAGAGCGACTCATCATGACAAAAAGGACCCTGGGCGTTGCTGAAGCGAAGAAGCGCTTTTCGGAGCTGATCGATCGAGTCGGGCGGGGAGAGCGATTCGTGGTTTCCCGGCGAGGCAAGCCGGCAGTTGCGCTCGTGCCTCCGAAGAAGGCGGCGGTGGCCACGGGCGCCGCACCGCTCGGATTGGCCGCCGTAGCCGGCGCGCTCGCCGACTGGGAGGATCTCGACCAGGTCGTCAAAGAGATCTACGAAGCGCGCAAGAAAGCAAAGGACCGCCCGGTACCGGAGCTCGAATAGCCGTGGTTTGCTTCGACACCGACGTCCTCAGCGCCGTAATGAAGAAGGAACCGCCGGTGGCGCTGATCCGCCGCGTTGCGCGGGTACCCCGAGAACAGCAGTTCACGACCTCGATCACGCTCGGTGAGCTGCTGTACGGGGCCGCAAAGCGTGGCAGCCCTCGGCTCCGCGAACAGGTACGTGAGCTGGTTCTGCAGGCGCTCCAGATTCTGCCTTTCGATGAGCCGGCAGCGGAGGTCTATGGAGGGTTGCGTGCGCTGCTCGAGTCGGAAGGAAAGCGGTTGTCGGAGCCCGACCTTCGCATCGCCTCCATCGCGCTGGCGAACGATCTCACGCTAGTAACGGGCAACGTTCGCCACTTTGCTCCGGTTCCGGACCTGCTCGTCGAGAATTGGTTGAAAGACTGAGCGATCGCCAGCTGACCGTCGTCTGGCGAGGCAACGCGCGCGCCATCGCCAGCCGGCTCAGCGCTGCGCAGCCGCGCCTAGCCCGCATATCTCATCGCCCTGCTGCTGCGGGCGCGGGCCTCTCCGCGCCCTCACGACGTAGCGCGATGCGAAATGTGGGCTAGACGTCCTCGAGCCGGGAAGGCTTGGACGCGGCGTTTTCCTTGCGATATCGTTTTACAAGGATTATCCTTGTATGTAAGGAATCGGGAATCATGCCCATCGCGACCGTCACATCCAAGGGGCAGGTCACCATCCCCAAACGGGTTCGCGAGCACCTCGACGTGAAGAGCGGCGACAAACTGGAGTTTCGTGTGGGGGAAGATGGCACGGTGAGCCTGGTGCCGATCACCCGCTCGGCCGAGTCGGTCTTCGGCGCCTTCGCGCACAAGGCAAAGGGGGCGGTGAGTGCGGCGGAAGCGAAGCAGAAGGTGGCCGCGGCGCTGCGCCGGAAGAGCTCGCGCGCACGGTGAGGGCGCTCGATACCAACGTCGTCGTGCGCTTCCTGCTCGACGACGATCGGCGACAGGGGCGGCGCGCCAAACGGCTGCTGATGAGGGCGGAGGTCGCCGGCGAGCCGCTTTTGCTGACCAACCCCGTATTGCTCGAGCTCATCTGGGTGCTGATAGCGGTGTACGACTTCTCTCGCGACGAGGCGCTCGACGCGCTCGAGCTTCTCGCCGGCATGCCGGCGCTCTGCTTCGAAAGCTACGACCTGCTGGTCAGGTTGATCACCCGCGGGCGCGCCGGCAAGGCGGACCTTGCCGACTTGCTCATCGGCTTGTGGGCCGCAGAGCAAAGCTGCCAGACAACTCTCACGTTCGAGAAGGGCCTGCCGGCCACCGGCTTGTTCGAGTGCCTGTGAGCTCGCCTTCGACTTGCTTCTCAGCTGGGCGCGGCGTCATCCGAGGACCGGACCGTCGGATCGCTGGTGCGAGGAGCAGGCTCGCGCAGCCGCGCGTAGAGGCTGGGTGTTATCGTCACCCCTCGGCCAGTGGGTCGAAGACGCGCTCGAAACCGAACTCCGCGAAGTCCTTTACGTTCCGCGTCGCCAGCTCCCGCACGCCGTGATGCAGCAGGGTGAAGGCGATGCGCGCGTCGAATACGCTGCGACGCGCGCTGCCGGGACGGCCGGCAACCTCCCACACGCGTGACATCACCGGCGCGTTCTCGATGAGCGCCCAGCGGGGATGAGTTCGGAAGGGTCGGCAGGCCAGCGCCGCTGCGGCAGCGTCCAGCGGCTTGCTGACGACGGCGGGGTTCCGCAGCAGCACGTAGAGCTCCAGCAAGACGAGCTCGGCGATGGCGACGTCGGAGCGCTCCGTGCACCTCTGGACGAAGCGGCGCGACGCTTCGTGCTCGGCGCAATCACGGTTCAGGCTGTAGAGCAGCAGGTTGGTGTCGATCGAGATCACGTCGTATCCGCCGGCCGCCGCGGCGCCGGATTGGCGAGCTCGCGCCAATCCACAGGCTGCGTCATGAAGTCGCCGAGGGAAAGCGGAGCCGGGAGCGTCCAGCCGTCGGGCGGCTTTTCGCTCGGCGGATAGAGCCTGACCATGTGCTCGAGGCCGCGCCGGACCAGCTCGGCGAGGGAGATCTCGTGTTGTCGCGCGATCTGCTTGGCCCGCGCATAAAGGGCGTCGGGGAGCTGGATCTGCGTGCGCATCATAGTGATTACAATCATACATCTACACTATTGCGATAACAAACGCGCATCGGGACGCGCCACCACAGCGCAAGCCCTTTCCCTTTGCTTAGATGGACATGCAATCAGTGGCGTTTCTACCGGGTCAGCGGGGGCAACGAAGTGGACAGGTCTTGTACTGCCGCCGGTGCTAGCC
>JBHHYG010000306.1:0-4296 GCA_046757445.1 Acidobacteriota bacterium | reverse complement strand
ATTTATTCGCTGCGGAGACTTGCATTTCGGATTCATCCGACTCCGTTGCGCAAATCCCGACTGCACCAAGAAGGACGAAAAACTCGTCCCGTTCTCTTGCAAGACGAGAGGTCTTTGCCCCTCGTGCTCGCAGCGCCGCGCGATCGCGTGGGCCGAGAGAATGGTCGAGGAGGTGTTGCCGGTTGTCGACTATCGCCAGCTCGTCTTCACCATCCCGCGCAGGCTGAGGAAGTTCTTCCTCTTTGACCGATCGCTTTACGGTGATCTCTGCCGCTCGGCCTACGCCTCGACGCGTGAGTACCTCCGCCGGCAGGCTCCCCCAGGTTTCCCCAAGCTCAACAAAGCGGTACCGGCCATGATCGCCTCGCCGCAGTCCTTCGGAGACTTGCTCATTCCATTCGACACCTCATGATACCTGGGTCTGTCAAAGTCTTTCTGTTACTCGAATAACGTGATCTGTCTGACGGAATCGTCCCCCCCGAGTTTCAGCTTCCCTGTCGCTCGAAGCCGCTCGAGAATGGAGCATACAGGATGGGAGTCGAGATCGGCGCGACGGATCTCCCACGGCGCCCACGGAGCCACCTGCTCGCGTTTCAGGACGCCCGACGCCACAAGACGCTTGATCGTCGTTACGCTCACGCCACAGTACTTCGCCGCCTGACCCAGCGTGACAATCTCCGGATCGCCAGCGGCGCGCCGTTGACCGTCGATCCCGTATCGCCGCCTCACAGTCCGCACCCGCGTTTCGTTCCAGCGCTTTCCCGTGGCTGTGCGGCGACCGAGCTTCGTCAGTACTCGCGCGATCTCGTCGTCACCGTAGCGCTCTGCCATCCTGCGGATGATCTCCAGGTCCTCGAGATCTGTCTTCCTGCCGACCCCCGATCGCGGCTTCGCCATCTCGAGCCTCGTGTGCGTCCCTCCCTTCCAGTGGATGACGAATTCGAGCGTGTCGGAAGCATCGTCGAGATCCACGATCACTTCTTCCACCACCGTGCGGATGATCTTCTTCTTCAGCTCCGCACCACAGTCCTCGCTCTCCCACACCTGGGCGAAGTTCTCCCCCAGCTCGACGATCGCCTCCTCTTCCTCGGCGCTCAGTGAACGGACCTGCGCTTCCAGTGTCGTCAGCTTCGACTTCGACTCCTCGACCTCCTCGAGCTTCGCATTCCACCTGCGCTCGAGCTCGGCGCTTACCAGACGGTTCCTCGGGTCCACCTCGTCGTACTGCTCGAAGGCCCTCCTGGCCTCGTACTCCAGCTGCTCGAGCTGGCGCCTCAGCGCCCGCCCGGCTTCGTCATCCTTCGCCGACAAGCGCTCCAGTGCTGCAATACTCGCGCGTACGCCAAGCGGCGAGAGAACACGCAACAGCTCCTCGCCGAAACGACGATCCACCGTGCTTCCACCAAAGCCCAGACAGTAACGGCCTCCGGAGCCGTACTCCCCAACACAGAGGTAGCGCGCCGCCGTGCCCTGCTTGCCCCAGTAGCGCACGTGAAGCTTGCGACCGCAGCGACCACAGCGCAAAACACCCACAAGAATCCCCTGACCCGCGCGCGCCGCGGCAACCGACTCCTCACCCTCGCACTTCATGCTGTTCGCGCGCATCAGACGGAGATTCTCCTGAAAGCTCTCCCAGCTAATGTACCCCGCATGGTGCTCGCGAAGGAAGACCGTGCACTCCTCTGGCCGCCGCAGCCGGCCGCTGCGCTTCAAAAGCCGTCCGCCCACGAGCTTCATCTCCACGGGACGCTGCCCCCACACGTAGGCGCCGGCGTAGAAGGGGTTGTGTAGCACGTTGGAGACGAAGCTGTAGCTGGGAAGCTGCCAGACGATCTTTATCTCGCCCCCCTGAGACTTGTTCACCGGAAGCTCGACGCCCTCGCCATGAAACCACAGAAATGTCTGACGGATGCTCCGCAGCTCGCGGAACTTCTCGAAGACCACGCCCATCGCCTCCTGCACCCGCCGGTCAGGATCCCTGACCACCTTGCCGCTGCCGTCGCGCACGTAGCCCGGCGGTAGCAGCCGATACAGCTCTCCTCGCCGAGCCTTCTCCTGCATCCCCTCGAGCAGTCGCAGCTTCAGCACCTTGAGCTCCACGACGCTCAGCGTCCCCTTGATCCCGAGAATCAGCTGGTCATCGAGAACACTCAAGTCGTAGATCTGCTCAGCGTCACCGAGAAGCGTGCCGAAGAGCTGACAGACCTCCAGCAACTGGCACCAGTCCCTGTCCGTCCGCGACAGACGCGACACCTCGCGGCAAAAGACGATCCCAACCTCCCCGAGCGCCACCGCGGCGATTAAGCGCTTGAAGCCCTCGCGCTCCGGAGCGCCCATCGCCGCGCTCGAGCCAAGGTCGCAGTCGATCACATCCACGGCGCTGAAGCCGAGCTTGCGCGCTCGATCCACCAGCGCGTACTGGAGCCGCTGGCTCTCGGTGTTCTCCACTACCTGGCGCTCTGAAGACTGCCGCAGGTACACTACCGCCCGCCGTGAGAGGTGCTCAGGGGCAATCTTGCTCGCGTTGTGCGGAAGGTTCATCGCGTCTCTCCACTCTTCTTTCCTGAACCGCCGCGATGGCGGTGGCCATGAGTCTGAGCAGTTCCGCTTCCGTTCGCTCGTCGAGCGCGATGGGAAGCTCGACCACCTCCTGAAGGAAGTCCAAGACAAGCTGCTTCATGCTCTCCATCCTTTCCCGGGCCACGAGAGTCCGATCCCGCGAGGATACACGAGAGGGAGGCTCGTTTGTCGTGAAGAAGAGCTGCCACGTCGATCAACGCCCGCACGTCGATCAACGCCTCAGCGCCAAGCGCGTACTCCGCTGCACTCGTGCTCAGCATCCACCACGGAATCTTCAGCCGGCAGCCCCGGCGGTCGACGACTGTCACTGCGCCCTCACCGCAGCGCGGCGCACACACGACCTCGAGCTCGCAACCATGCAGCGGGTGGAAGGGGTAGTGGACAGTGACCTTCGAACTTATGGTCTTATTGCTGTGGATGCCCGCACGCCCACTGTCACGCTCTCGTCTCGCTCGGTCTCTTCAACCCCGACGGCCTCTTCTGCCCGATGGATGACGTCGACTTCTCCGGACTCGAGGAACTCTTCCGCGAGCGTCTCTTCAAGATCATGGTGCGCAAGGAAAAGATCACGGAGCAGATTGTCGAGGACATGCGCCGCTGGCCGCACTCGGGCTTCCATGTGAACTGGGAGCGAAAGATACAGGCGGAGGATCGAAAGGAGATCGAGGGGCTGCTCTCCTACATGGAAAGGGCGCCGGTGAGCCTGCGCAGGCTCACCTACCGAGCCGACGGTATGGTTCATTACCAGGGTACGAAGTTCCATCCACGCCTGGGGGTCGACCATCAGCTGCTTAGTCCGATTGACTTCCTGGCCCTTCTCATTCCTCACGTGCTCCTCCGATATGAGGTCAGCATTCGGACGTACGGCGCGCTCTCGACCACCTTCCGCAAAAAGGTCGGCTGGATCGAAGATCCTCCCGTGAAGGAACCGCCTCCGGAGAGCATGGCTCAGCTCGAGTCTCTCCCCGGCCCCGAGTCAACGCCCGAGGGGTCGGCTTTGCCCGACCCCAAGGTTCACCCGAGGGCGCCGATCTCCGCTCAGCAAGAAGAGGACGATGAGGTCCAGCGCAAGCGGCGACGTAACTGGGCGCGGCTCATCGCCAAGGTCTACCTCGAGGATCCGCAACTCTGCGGGCACTGCCGAAAGCCCATGCGCATCATCGCGGCGATCTCCTCGCCCGAGCAGGATGACGTCATCGAGAAGATCTTGCGGCACCTCCAGATTTGGGATCCACCGTGGCTGCGCCACCGTGCCCCGAGGGCACGAGCACCGCCTGGACCCTCGAGCTTCGACGACCCTCGAACCCCGAGCGAGCCCGAGTTCATCGACCCGCCCGTCGACGACGAGCAGTACATCATCGACCCGCCCCCGGGCGATGACTGGTGAGAGTGAGACCGAAACGGGCTACGCTCACCGTTTGCCCGGACTCTCTCGGTTCCTCTTGAGATCTCAACACCGCAGCGGCTCCCAGGACTCCCGGAGGCCCTCGAGGGCCTCCGGGAGTCCTGGGAGCTCAAAGGCCTCAATCCCGCCTCAGAATGCTGCGAAGCCGTGAACAGCCCGTTGACCGAAGCCCCGAGGCCACGGAGGATTATGTCGAGGGTGCCTATCTGTTTAAGGACGCCGCCGAGGGCGATGACGGCCCAGTTCTCGAAGTCGAACAGACTGGGGCTCCGGCCCGCTATGCGCGGATTTCTTGAAAGCGTGGCAGCACT
>JBHHYG010000305.1:0-4297 GCA_046757445.1 Acidobacteriota bacterium | reverse complement strand
CGAACGCGCCCTTTCCCGCGCCCGCAGCAGCAACCCGTTGAGATATGCGGGCTAGGAAAGACGGCGCCGCAAGAAGGCGGCGACCAGGAAAGCGTCGATCAGGTAGAAGGGCGGGCGCCCCAACGTATAGTGGCCACAGGGCAGGACGATGCGCCTGAAGTCGAGGTCGTGGGCCCGTAGCGCCGCCACCAAGGCTCGAGAGTGCTGCGGCAGAAAGGTCGGATCGTAGGCACCCGAGATCATCAACAGGCCCGGTGCGGAGGCCACCAGACGAGAGACGAAAAGGCCAGGCGAGATCGGCCCCCAGCATTCCCGTAAGGTCGGCAGGTCGACATGTGGCTCGAGGCTGGCACGTATGTGGCGGGTGGCCAGGCCGGTCCAAACGACGTCGGCAAAGGTCGCCGCCACATGGTTGAATGCCGCCGCCACGAGCCGCGGCTCGTGGGTCAGCGCCAAAAAGCCGATGCACGAGCCGAGGCTGCTGCCGAGCAGCCCGATCTGCCGGTAGCCCCGCTGCCACAGCCAATCCACCAGCTGGCGCACCTCGAGAACCGCACGGCGCACCGCCTGCAGGGTCAGCCCCAGAATCGGGCTGACCATCGGATCGGCGCGCAGCATGGCGGCCGGACGCCGCTCCTCGTGGTAGGGCAAGGTGAGGCGCAGGGCGGTCATCCCGGCGGCGTTGAGTATCTTGCAGGCCCGCAGATGAGAGTCCTCATCCGCGTTCCACTGGGGGATCACGATCACCGCCCGCCCGCGGGCCCTCGAAGACTCGAAGAGGCGCGCACTGGCTCGCGCCACCTCGGGGTACCGAGGCGGCAACGGCGAGGTGAACCGCAGACGCTGGCCGGCGAGCGCGGCGTCAGCGATCGGCGGCGCTTGGTAGAAGCTCTCGCTATCGGCGCACAGCTGCCGGGCGAGGGCGAGCAAGGCGCGCCGTGGCGGAAGCTCGCGCAAGCGCTCGGGGAGCAGTCCATCGAGCTCCTCGAGACCCCATCCGAACGGCTGCGAGCGACGCTGATCGGCGTCGTCTGTCCAGATGGCGTGTTCCCAACTTTCAATCCAACGACGTAGCATCGAACCCGTTCCCGAGGAAGAGAAAAGAATCATGCTAGCGGCGGGCCGCGCTGCTGGCAATCTCATCGGTCGACAGCTACTGTTGCCAGTGAAGACCCGTCCGCGAGCGCCACCACGCTCATACACGGCTCCCGGGCCTTCGGGCCCAGCACCACACGGAGCGACCGCCATTTCCAGGCCGGACATCCAGCATCGACGCACCAAGATCGTCTGTACCCTAGGTCCGGCGACCGAAAGCCACGATCAGATCGCCGCCCTGGTGGAAGCAGGCATGGACGTTGCACGCCTCAACTTCTCCCACCAGACCATCGACTGGCACCGGCAGCGGGCCGCCCTGGTTCGCCAAATCAGCGAGGAAGTCGATCGCCCCATCGGGCTCTTGCAGGATCTGCCCGGCCCCAAGGTACGGGTCGGGGAGATGCCCGAGGACGGCGCCGAACTGATCGCTGGCCGGCAGTTCCTGCTGCGCATGCAGGAAGAGCCGGGCAGCGCCGAGCAAGTATCGGTGAACTACGCCGGCCTCAGCGATGAGCTGGAGATCGGAGACCCGATCCTGCTGGCCGACGGCAGCATTCGCTTGCGCGTCGCCGCAATCGAGGCAGATACGGTGATCTGCGACGTTCAGATCGGTGGCAAGCTGTACTCACACCAGGGCCTCAACCTGCCCACCCGGAGCCTGCAGCTTCCGGCACTGACGGCCTTCGACCGGCAGGCGCTCGTCGCCGGCCTGGAGATGGGAGTCGACTACGCCGCCCTATCGTTCGTCCGCACCGGGGACGATGTCACCGAGGCGCGGAGGTTGATCGACGAGCACGGGTTGCAGTTGCCGATCATCGCCAAGATCGAGAAACACGAGGCGCTCGATAACCTAGAGGAGATCGTCGAGGCGGTGGACGGGCTGATGGTGGCACGCGGCGATTTGGCGGTGGAGATTCCCCTCGAGGATGTACCGCAAGCGCAGAAGCGCATCATTCGCACTGCCAATGCCGCTGCCAAGCCGGTGATCACCGCCACCCAGATGCTCCGATCCATGGTCGACTCGCCCCGCCCCTCCAGGGCCGAGACCACCGATGTGGCCAACGCGCTCTACGACGGCACCGACGCGGTCATGCTCTCGGAGGAGACCGCCGTCGGCCACTACGCCGTCGACGCCGTCGAGGTCATGGCCAGGATCTGCCACGCTACCGAGAAGACGATGTGTGAGCGGGGAACGCGGCGGCCTTTGCCCGAGGGGCGCCGGCACATAGTGCCCGACGCGGTGGCCGCAGCAGCATGCCTGCTGGCTCGCCACCTGGACGCCGCGGCGCTCGTGGTGCCGACGCGGACCGGCAGCACCGCCATCAAGATCGCCGCTTGCCGCCCGCGCCAGCCGATCGTCGCCATCGGTACGCACGCCGAGGCGGTTGGGCGGATGACCTTGGTCTGGGGTGTCATCCCCGTCATTGGGCAAGAGCTGGAGGCCTACGAGGCGATGCTAGTGGAAGCCGAACAACGTGCCGAGGCAGCCGGTCTGGTAGAGCCTGGCGACCTGCTGATCATCACCGCCGGCTTCCCCGTAGGGGGCCCCGGTAGCACCAACACCGTCACCGCCAAGGTTGCCGGAGAGCGGTTGATCACCTATTCGCTCGACCAGAACCCGGCCTCTCGACGGTGAACCCGGCCGGTCTTCCGGAGGTATGGGTCAGGTGAGGGACAGCCCGCTCACGCCGATGCGTTGTTTCGAGGCCGATTACATTTTCTACGACGGCGCCTTCCACCCCCGGGCGGCCCTGCTGGCCGACCCCGACGGACGGATCGTCACCATCGGCGGGCGCGAGGAGCTGTCGATGCCGCCAGGAACGTCGCGGCGCCGGTATTCCGGCGCCATGGTGCCCGGTGCCGTCAACGCCCACAGCCACGCCTTTCAGATCCTGTTGCGAGGGCGCGCTGACGCCGCCCGCAACTTCCGCGACTGGGTCGACAACTACCTTTATCCGCTGTCTCTGTCGCTCGACGGCGCGGGGATCGAGATCGGCTCGGGGCTGGCCTTCGCCGAGATGCTCAAGAGCGGGGTCACCACGGTCGGCGAGTTCTTCTACCTGCACAACTCACCGGCCGCTCAGGGCTGCACGCCGCTCGGAGATCAAAACGCCCTGCGGGTGATCGCCGCGGCTCGCCGGGTCGGCATCCGCATCCACCTGCTCCGCTGTCTTTACGACCGCGCCGAACGGCCGGGCCAGGAGCGCTTTTACGAGCCGGCTGACGATGCCCTGGCAGCCACCGAGCTGCTACGCCAGGCAACCAACGGCGATGCCGGTGTAACCGTCGGCATCGCTCCCCATTCCCTGCACGGCGCCAGCGGCGAGGGCATCCAGGCGGCCTCGGACTTCGCCGCCCGGCACCAGCAACCGTTCCAGATCCACCTGGCCGAGGAACAACACGACCTCGATCTGGCACGACAACTCTACGGCACCAGCCCCGGGCGAGCGCTGGCCGCGCTCGGCGTGGTCAGCGAGCGACTGTGCCTGGTCCACGGAGTATGGCTCGACGCCGAGGAGATCGCGAACCTGGGCACCGCTGGAGCCAAGTGTGCCTATAACCCGATCAGCAACATGGCCCTCGGCGACGGCGTCACCGACATCCCGGCGATGATCGAGGCCGGGGTGACCGTGGCGCTAGGCTGTGACGGACCGGGCGCCAATCACCAGGTCAACGTCTGGCAGGAGATGCGCTTCGCCGAATGGCTGCAGCGCGTCACCCACCTGCGAATGAATGTGCTGCAAGAAGCGGCGGAGGGCCGAGCTCTGACCGCCAACTACTGCTTCGAGATGGGCACCGTCAACGGCGGGCTGGCTCTTGGCTTGCCAGTCGGGCAGCTGCGCGCGGGCGCATGGGCTGATTTCGCCGTTCTCGACCTCAACGATCCGTCGCTCTTGCCGCACCACGGTCCCGACCCTACCGCCCTGCTGTGCAACGTCGTCAACGCCATGTCCGCCCGCGGCGCCGTGCGCCACGTGGTCGTCGGCGGCGAAGAAGTGGTCAGCGATGGACGCCTCACGTCTGTCGACGAAGAAGAGATCACCGGCGCTGCCGCCGCTTGGCGATCGAGGAACCCTTGAGGCAAGCGCTGGCTCGCCTCGCGCCAGCCGCATAAGATGGCCTTTGAAGAGCCACCTAGCCTGTAGTTCTCAACGGCGGTCGTCGCGAGGGGGCGGAGAGGCGCGCGGCTGCAAGGCGCGCG
>JBHHYG010000304.1:0-4383 GCA_046757445.1 Acidobacteriota bacterium | reverse complement strand
GAGGTTGCCGTCTTTCGAGCTGCCGAGTTATTGCCCGAACCCTTCGGGCCCACACATCTGGAGGAGCGCACGTGAGCAACGCTGACAACCACCCGGTGGCGGAAAGGGGTTCGGCCGACGAGCGGACCTGTACCTTCAACGGCCGCAGCCATTCCCCGAGGCAAGCCGGCGTCGCCAGTGCCTTGCCGCTGCTGCTTGCCCTGCTGGCCTCGGCGGGTAGCCCGAGCTGCGCCCCGCAACAAGTTGCCGAGCAGGTAGCAGCACGCACACCCGCCGACCTGCTGGTGCTCGGCGGCACGGTGGTGACCATGGACCCAGATCACCGCGTCATTCCCTCCGGCGCGGTGGCGGTGAACGATGGGGCCATCGTCGCCGTGGGCTCGGCAGCGGAGCTTGGCAGCAGCTACGATGCTGCGGAGCTGCTCATACCGGCCGACAACGATCTCGTCATTCCGGGCCTGGTGAACGGACACGGCCACGCCGCCATGAGCCTCTTCCGAGGCCTCGCCGACGACATGCGATTGAAGGAGTGGTTGGAAGGATTCATCTTCCCCGCCGAGGCCGAGCTGGTGGACGCCGACTTCGTCAGGGTCGGCACACGGCTGGCGGCGCTGGAGATGATCCGCACCGGCACGACGACCTTCGCTGACATGTATTACTTCGAGGATGTGGTGGCGGAGGTGACGCGGCAAGCTGGCCTGCGCGGCGTCCTCGGCGAGACCGTCCTCGATTTCCCCGCTCCCGACAACGCCAACGTCGAGGAGGCTCTCGCCTATTCCGAGCGCTTCCTGCAGCGCTGGCACGGCGACCCCCTGATCGTCCCCGCGGTCGCGCCACACGCCCCGACCACCACCAGCCCCGAGACCTTGCGGCGCTGCGCCGAGCTAGCCCGCGCCCACGGGGCTCCGCTGCTCATCCATCTGGCCGAGACCCGCGACGAGGTAAACCAGATCAAGCAACAGTTCAAAGTCTCCCCCGTGCAATACCTGGCCTCACTCGGCTTCCTGGGCCCGGACGTCATCGCCGCCCATCTCATCTGGGTCGACGCCGCCGACATCCGAACCCTGGTGGCCAGCGGCACCACGGCCATCCACAATCCCGAGAGCAACATGAAGCTGGCCTCGGGAACCATGCCCCTGCGTCGGCTGCGAGCCGCAGGAATACTGGTGGGGCTGGGCACCGACGGAGCCGCCAGCAACAACGATCTGGACATGTTCGGCGCCATCAACGCCGCCGCCCTGCTGCGCAAGCAGGTGAGCGCGGACCCCTCGGCGCTGCCGGCGGCCGAGGCCTTGGCCATGGCCACCATCGAGGGCGCCAGGGCCCTGGGCCTCGATACGCAGATCGGCTCACTCGAGGTGGGCAAGCGGGCGGATATCGTCGTTATCTCCAGCGACTCCCCCCATCAGGTGCCACGCTACGAGCCAACCTCGCAGATCGTCTACGCCACCGGTGGCGCCGATGTGCGCGCCACCATCGTCGACGGTCGCATCCTCTACCGTGACGGCCAGTTCAATAGTTTGGACTCGGAAACCATCAAAGCGGCAGCGGCCGCTCTGGCCACACGTATCACCGCCGCCACCGCCGCCCGCCGGTAGATCCTGCCTGCCTCCCTGTAAAGGCGGTAGGCACTGCCTCGAGAAGAAATCTGCGGCTACCTTCGCCGGGCTCTCTTGACATTCGGGATGACGTAGGTAGCATAGCGACGATACGGGAATATGAATCCACCCGGTTCTCACCGCCGCTGGTGCTGCTGAATCAAGATGTCCGGTACGTGGCCCGACGACCCCATTTCCACACTCGCCAGGGAGCCCCGAGATGAAGTTTCTGCGCCCACTTTCCGTCTGCTCATCGATGGTTTTCCTCATCACCTTTTCCCTTGCGGCGCCGACCGCGGCGGCCCAGTCACAGGCCACGGGGGCGGATCTCCAGGGTACGATCCTGGATCCGGACGGCGCTCCCCTGCCAGGGGTGACGATCACCGTCACCCATGAGGAAACCGGCCTCACCCGCACTACCACCACCAACCCGAGTGGCTATTTCCGCGTGCCGCTCCTGAGACCCGGCACTTACACCATCCAAGCCGCGCTCTCCGGCTTCCAGACCGTCGAGCGACCCGCTATCGTGTTGAAAATCGGCTCGGTGGTGGAGATCGACCTGACATTGTCGCTGGCCCGGGTCGAAGAGACCCTCATCGTCACCGCCGAGGCGCCCATTGTAGAGACTTCGAAGACGAATGTCTCGACGGTGATCGACGAGAACAGCATCGACTCGCTGCCGATCCTCGGCCGCGACTTCAGCGACTTCACGCTGCTGACGCCGGGGACGCTGATCGAGGGTGGCCGCGGCACCGTCTCCATCGGCGGGCAGCGCGGTGTGAATACCTCGGTCAACATCGATGGCACCTCGGACAACAGCGCCTTCTTCGGCTACCAGCGCGGCGGCACTGACTCCCCCTTCACCATCAGCTTGGAGTCGGTGCGCGAGTTCCAGGTCGTCACCTCCGGTGTCATGCCCGAGTTCGGCCGCTCCGGCGGAGGTCTGGTCAACGTGGTGACCAAGTCGGGCACCAACGCCTGGCGCGGCGGCGGCCATCTGTTCCTGCGTGATGACTCGCTGGTCGGCAACGACCCCTTCGGCCGCGAGCAAGCGAGCTTTTCCGTGCAGCAGTTCGGCGGCAACGTCGGCGGCCCGCTGGCCCGTAATCAATCGTTCCTATTCGCGTCGAGCGACTTTCAACTCTTCGATACTCCCTTCTTCGTCGACTTCAGAACCTCCGACACGGAGTTCTCGCAGCTGCAAACATTGCTGAACAACAGCGGCTTCAGCGATCTCAACATCAGCCAAGACCGCTTCACCCGCACCAACGACGCGCAGGTCTACTTCGTCAAGTGGGACCATGCCATCAACGAGGACCACCACCTGTCGATTCGCAACAACTTCTCCTTCCACGAGACCGTCAACGGCGGCACCACCACCAGCCTCACCGGCACTACCGGTCAGTCGGAGTCGAACCTCGGCAACCAGAACGAGAACACCGATGCCTTTGTCGTGCAGCTGACCTCGCTGTTCGGCGACAACGCCTTCAACGAGCTGCGCTTCCAGTACGCCAATGACGACCTCGACCGCACGCCCAACGATCCAATTGGCCCCGAAACGCAGATCAACAGCCCCTTCCTGCGCTTCGGCCGTCGCTTTTTCCTGCCCATCATCGTGCGCGAGGACAAGTATCAGATCCAGGACAACTTCTCCTACCTTTTCGGCAACCACGACCTCAAGGTGGGCTTTGACCTGGAGACCGACAAGACGGCGGAGTTCTTCGCCGGCTTCGCCGCCGGTCACTTCCGCTTCAGCAGGCTTTCGACCTTCCTCGCCGGCGGTGAACCCTCCTTCATCCTGCAGTTCTTCGGCAACACCAACTTCCCCAACTTCTCTGTCCGGCAGACGGCCACCGCCGCCTATTTCCAGGATTCCTGGAGGGCTACCCCCAAGCTGACCGTCAACTACGGTGTGCGCTGGGAGGGTACCTTCAACCCGACGCCGCCCGGCAACCCGGCGCGGCCGCTGACCGAGCAGATTCCCGACGATCTCAACAACATTCAGCCGCGGCTCGGCCTTGCCTTCGCGCCCGATCCGAAGACCGTGCTGCGGCTCTCGGGCGGCTTCTTCAACAGCCGCACTCCGACGTTGCTGTTCTTCAACCCCTTCAACTCCAACGGCACTGCCGGTGAGGGGATCTTCTTCATTCCCTGCTTCCTGTCCTCCATCACCTGCACCTGGCCGAACATTTTCTCCTCTCCACCCGTCGGCCAGGGTGACCAAGAGATCTTCTTCTTCGATCCGGACTTCGAGGAGGCGCAGACGCTGCGGATCAATGGAGGCTTCGAGCGCGAGATCTTCGAAGACCTCTCGCTCGGAGCCTCCTTCGTCTACTCTCGTGTCAACGGCCTGCAGCGGCTCATCGATACGAACCTGGCGCCGGGCTCAGTAGACGAGTTCGGGCGCTTGATCTACCTCAACGACGGCCGTGGCCCGATCCGCCCGGAGCCAGGCGTGCTGCTGAAGCGGGACGAGGACACCGGCTTCTCCCACTACAAGGCCTTCATCTTCGAGTTCAAGAAGCGCTTCAGCCACGGCTACGGCTTCTTCGGCTCCTACACCTTGGCCCGCGACGCCGATAACGACAGCAACGAGCGCTCCGCCGGCGGTGTGCAACCCAGCAACATCTTCGACAACCGCGCCGACTTCGGAGACTCCGCTCGCGACACCCGCCACCGTGTGGTGGTCAGCGGCTTCGTCGACCTGCCGTACGGTTTTCGAGTGAGCGGGATCTTCGTCGGTCGCAGCGGCAGGCCCTTCAACGCTACGCTCAGGGATGATGTC
>JBHHYG010000303.1:0-4384 GCA_046757445.1 Acidobacteriota bacterium | reverse complement strand
ATCGACATCGTCATCGGCGAGGGGCCAGGCGCTCGCTCGGTCAAGCTGCCGCTGCCGCGCTTCACCCTGGTGGGGTCGACGACGCGCGCAGCGCTGCTGACCTCGCCGTTGCGGGGCCGCTTCGGAATCGTCTTCCGGTTGGGTTTTTACAGCACCGAGGAGCTGGCCCGGATCGTCGGCAATTCGGCCCGTATCCTCGGGGTTCCGACGGATGACGAGGGTGCCGGGGAGATCGCCCGCAGGTCGCGTGGTACGCCGCGCATCGCCAACCGCCTGCTGCGGCGCGTGCGTGACTATGCCGAGGTGGACGGGGATGGGAGAATCACCGCTGACGTGGCGCGCAATGCTCTCCTGCAACTGGAGGTCGACGAGCTCGGCTTCGACGAGATCGACCGCAAGCTGTTGCTCACCGTCATGCAGAACTTTTCCGGCGGCCCGGTGGGGCTCAACACCATCGCTGCCTCCATCGGCGAGGACAAGTCGGCCATCGAGGACATCTACGAGCCCTATCTGATCCAGCTCGGTTTCCTCGCGCGCACGGCGCGGGGCCGGGTGGCCACCGATCTCGCTTACCGGCATTTCGACATTGCCAGGTCACGAAGCAAGGATGCGGAGGGCGGTCAGAGTCCCCTCTGGTAGCTGCTGTCCAGATCGTGCCGGCCAGACCGACGGACCCTGAGACCTCCCCTCGTGCGTATCGAACGTTTCGACTACCAGCTTCCTGCCGGCTGCGTTGCCCAGGAGCCGTCTATCCGCCGCGATGCCAGCAGGCTGTTGCTGTTGCCGCGGCGGGGCCAGCTCGACTACCAGTTCCGGCGTTTCGATGAGCTGGCCGATCACCTCGAGGCCGGAGACCTGCTGGTAGTCAACGACGCCCGGGTCGTACCGGCGCGGCTGTGGGCGCGGCGGGCCAGCGGCGGCCTCGTCGAGCTGCTCCTCGTGCGCCCGGCCGCGGCGGCGTCGTTCGTCGCCGACGGCGAGCCAGGGCCGCGCTGGGAGGCGATGGTGCGGCCGTCTCGGCGGCTGGCCGTGGGCGAGCGGCTGGCCATCCTGCCCGGCGGCAAAGACGAGCCGGCACGGCCGGCGGCGAACGAGCCGAAGGCAACGTCGCCGGGTCGGCACGACCTTGCCCTGCAGGTGGATGTGGTTGGCGAGCTAGCGGGCGGCCGCAGGTTGCTGGCCTTCCCGCCGGCCAGTGATGTGCCGGCGTTGTTGGAATCGCACGGCGTCATGCCGCTGCCTCCCTACATCGAGCGGAGCCGCGGCGACCGCCGGCAGGAGCTGGACCGACAGCGCTACCAGACGATCTACGCGCGCGTTCCCGGCGCCATCGCCGCCCCCACCGCCGGCCTGCATTTCACCCGACGCTCGCGGCAGCGGCTGGCCGCCGCCGGTGTGGGGTGGGCGAGCTTGACCCTCCACGTCGGCCCGGGGACGTTTCAGCCGCTACGGTGCGAGCACGTCGAGGAGCACGTGATGGAGCCGGAGAGGTACGTTATCCCGCAGCGGACCGTCGATGCGATCGCCGAAGCGCGCACTGGTGGTGGCAGAATCGTGGCCGTGGGCACGACGGTGGTCCGGGCCCTGGAGCACGCCGTCCGTCGCCACGGCCGTCTCGAAGCGGGGGAGGGTCGTGCGGATCTGTATATTACCCCTGGATTCCGCTTCCGCCTGGTGGATGCCATGGTCACCAACTTTCACTTGCCGCGCTCGACACCGATCCTGCTGGGCGCGGCCCTCGCCGGCCGCGAGCGGCTGCTCGCGGCCTACCGCGCGGCCATCGAGGCCGGCTTCCGCTTCTACTCCTACGGTGACGCCATGCTGGTGCGATGAGCTTCGAATCGATCGCGGTCAGGATGGCGGCCGTGCTTCTCGACTGGGTCGAGGATCCCGTCGCCCGCTCGGCGATCCTTTGCCGCATCTGGTCGCGCGCGGTGGGGCCTGCGGTGGCCCGGCGAACCGAGGCGCACGGGCTTGCGGATGGGGTACTGCGCGTCGAGGTGCTAGACACCGCCTGGGGGAAAGTTCTCGAAGAGATGGCGCCGGAGCTGTTGGCAAAGCTCAACGCCGCCCTCGGCCGACCGCTGGTGCGCAAGATCGAATGGCGTTAGCCCGCACCCTTTCCCACGCCCTCGCGACGCAACCCGTTGAGAAATGCGGGCTAGCCGACATTTGGCGATGCTCCTGGAGCACCCCTCAGCCGGTAAGTGGCGAGCGGCGAGTAGCGTGCTCCGCGCCGGCCCAGCTTGCTCTCGAAGAGGGTCAATTCGTCGATACGGATGTCGCCGAGGCGGGATGTCCGGTGCGCCTGGATGGCCTCGAGGAGAGCCTGTCTTCCGCCTCCGCCCCTGACCCTGCCGAGGGTGATGTGGGGGTGGAAGGGGCGCTTCTCGGCGGCGAAGCCGATCTCCTCCAGGCCCCGCTCGATGCTTGTCTGCAAGCTCTTCAGATGGTCGCCGAGCGGCTCGAGGCCGAGCCAGATGACGCGCGGCCGGCGAAGATGTGGGAAACTGCCGATGCCGCGCAGCCGTCCCCTGGTTGCGGGAGCGGTTGCAGCCACGCGGCGGAGGACCTCGTCGATGGGCGCCAGCGCGTCGGCATGCACGTTGCCGAGGAACTTCAGGGTCAGGTGCATCGAGGCCGGGTCAATCCAGCGGACGTCAGCGCCGCAATGGCACAACTCCCGCAGCAAGGCTGCGAGCTGCTCGTGGAGGCTTTCCGGCAATGCTTCAGCGACGAAGATACGCATGAGCGAGATCAAGACGGCGTTGCTTTCGGTTCACGATAAGTCCGACATCGTGGAGTTCGCCAGAGCCCTGCACGATCAGGGCGTCAGGTTGTTGTCGACGGGCGGAACGGCTGCCGCACTGACGGATGTCGGGTTGCCGGTGCGAACCATTTCCGCGCTGACCGGCCAGCCCGAGATGCTGGATGGCCGGGTGAAAACGTTGCATCCGCGTATCTTCGCGGGTCTGCTGGCCCGCCGCGATGACCCCCGGCAGATGAAGGAGTTGCGGCAGCAGGAGATCGAGCCCATCGACCTGGTGGCGGTCAACCTGTATCCCTTCGAGGCTACGGTGGCCGATCCCGGACACTGCTTGCAGGATGCGCTCGAGCAGATCGACATCGGTGGCGTCAGCCTGTTGCGGGCGGGGGTGAAGAACGCCCCGCACGTAGTCGTTGTCGTCGACCCGCACGATTACCAGCAGGTGCTCGAAGCCATCGAGGCCGGTGACCTTTCGTTAGCCCGGCGATTGCAGTGGGCACGGCGTGCAATATCACATACCTCGGCCTATGAAGCGGCGATCTCCAACTATCTCAACCGCGTCTCGATCTCCGAAGCGAATCTTGAGCAGACGCCGGTGTTGGAGCCCTTCCCCCGCGCCCTGACGCTTTCCTTCCAGCAGCTGCAAAGCCTCAGATACGGGGAGAATCCCCACCAGCTGGCTGCCTTCTACGGCAGCACTGGGAGCCCGCCGATGGGCCTGGCTGCGGCCCGGCAGCTGCATGGTAAGGAACTGTCCTACAACAATATCCTCGATTTGGACGCAGCCTGGCGACTGGCACGGGCGCTGCCGAGGCCCGCCGCCGCGATCATCAAGCACAGCAACCCCTGTGGTGCGGCCAGCTCACCGACGCTGGTGGAAGCCTACCGGCGTGCCCGTGCAACCGATCCCCTATCGGCCTTCGGTAGCATCGTCGCCTTCAATCAGCAAGTCGATGAGGAAACAGCGCAAGAGATCATCACCACCTTCGTCGAGGCGGTCGTGGCACCGGGGTTCACACCGGCAGCACTCGAGGCCTTACGCCGCAAGAAATCCCTGCGCCTGTTGAGCCTGACTCCGAACGCCGATTCGGGAATAGCGGTGCGAGACTACCGCAGCGTCGAGGGAGGGCTGTTGGTACAGGATCGTGACCCGGGAGGGGGCTGTGGCGACGAGCAGTGGCGTTGCGTCACCGATCGATCGGTCGATGAGAGCGAGGAGAGGTCCCTGCGCTTCGCCTGGATGGTGGTTCCGCACGTGCGCTCCAATGCCATCGTCGTGGCCAGGGGTCAGCAGCTGATCGGCGTCGGTGCCGGGCAAATGAGCCGCGTCGACGCTTGCCGCTTCGCAGTCTGGAAAGCCCACGATGCCGGCCACGAGACGGCCGGCTGTGCCGCTGCCTCGGATGCCTTCTTCCCGTTTGCCGACGGTGTCGAGGCCCTGGCCGAGGCGGGGATCACTGCGGTGGTGCAGCCGGGAGGGTCGATCCGCGATCAGGAGGTCATCGACGCTGCCAACCGGCTCGGTATGGCGATGGTGCTGACCGCCACCCGCCACTTTCACCACTAGCCCGCATATCTCAACGGTTTGCTGCTGCGGGCGCGGCAAAGGGCGCGCTC
>JBHHYG010000302.1:0-4423 GCA_046757445.1 Acidobacteriota bacterium | reverse complement strand
AGCACTACCTGGGAAGCGTGGTAGAGAATGTTGGGATCGTGAGGCGAGATGCGGATCGGTGCGTTCCATTGGAAGCGGTACCTGAGCTCCTTGCGCAGTTGCGCCAGCTGGAGCTGCGGGTAGGCAATAACGTCGCGCTGCTGGCCCGTGCGCAGGTCGGTACGGGTGATCGTGCCACCGTAACAGCCGGCATAGACGATCTTCGGATCACGAGGGTCGACGGCAATGTGGCCGCTCTCGCAGCCGCCGACCTGGAACTCCTCTTCCGTGTCGCTGATCAGCCCGGGCGCCAGGCGACTCGGCACCGACACCGAGGTGTTGTCTTGCTGGGGGCCGTATAGACGGTAGGGGAACTGATCATCGACGGTCACCCGATACAGCTCCGCCGTCGGCTGATTGCGCAATGAAGACCAGGTGCGAGCGCCATTGAGGGTGACCGCGGCGCCGCCGTCGTCGCCGTTGATCATGATTTCGGTGTGGTGGGGGTTGATCCACAGGGCATGGTTGTCGCCGTGGGCGGTGGGTACGATGGTGAAATTGTGGCCTCCGTCGACCGACTTGTAGAGGAACACGTTCGATACCCAGACGGTGTTCTCGTCCCGTGGATCGGGGGTCACGTGCATGTAATACCAGGGCCGCTCCCACAGTCCGTGCTCCTCGCTGATCCGCATCCAGCTCTTGCCGGCGTCGTCGGAGCGGAACAGGCCGCCTTCCTCGGCCTCGACGAGGGCCCAGACGCGGTCGGGGTTGGCGGGCGAGACGGCCACCCCCGCCTTGCCCACCAATCCCTCCGGCAGCCCGCCGGCGAGCTTTTTCCAGCTGTCGCCACCGTCGGTGCTTTGATACACACCGCCGTCCTCACCGCCGGAGATCAGCGTCCACGGCTTGCGCTCGCCGCGCCAGGCGCCGGCGTAGAGTATCCGCGGGTTGGAAGGATTGATGGCCAGGTCGACGACGCCGGTGACCTCGTCGATGTAAAGAACCTTTTCCCAGGTCGCGCCGCCGTCGCGAGAGCGGAACACGCCGCGCTCCTCATTGGGCCCGAAGGCGTTGCCCAAGGCAGCGACGTAAACGAGGTCGGGGTCGGCTGGGTGGACGCGGATACGACCGATCTGGCCGGCCTCTCGCAGACCGATCTGTGTCCAGGTCTTGCCGGCGTCGGTCGTCTTGTAGACGCCGATCCCTGGCGAGACGTTGCCGCGGATGCAGGCGGAGCCGGTGCCCACGTAGATGACGTTGGGGTCGGAAGGGGCTACGGCGATGGCGCCGATGCCACCGGCGCCGATCTGGCCGTCGGTGAGGTTCGTCCAGCTCTCGCCGGCATCGTCGCTGCGCCACACTCCGCCGCCGGTGTTGCCGAAGTAGAAAAGGTGTGGGTTTGCAGGTACCCCGGTGACCGCCGTGACCCGACCGCCCCGGTGAGGACCGACCATACGATAGCGTAGGCCGGCGAGGAAACTCGGGTCGATGACCGCGTTCTCATCCGCTTGCGCGCTACTTGCCGGTGGCGGGAAAACCGACACCAGGGCCAGCGCTACGAGCGCGGCCAGGGTGGGGTGGTGGGCGAAAAAGTTGCGCTGAGGTCGCTGCATGATGAAGGCCTCCGTGATCGCCAGCCCGCATTTCTCATCGGACTAGGAGCGGCAAGGGATGGGATGAGGGCGCCCGCATCCCCTCCGCGGTTGGCTGCAACAAAGCCAACTTTATGCGTGAGCCGCGGGGATTCCAAGCGAGCTGTCTAGCCTGCATATCTCAACGGCAGTCTGCTACGGTGGCGGACAAGCCCGCGTCTGCGGCGTTGCGCTTGGATCGGGTGCTCGACGTACTGCACCAGTACGCCTCCGCGCCCGATCCTGCGCGCGCCTTGCAGCCACAGGCCTGTCCGCCCCCTCGCGACGACCGCCGTTGAGAAATGCAGGCTAGCCCGCGCACCGTTGAATGCATTTCCCCACTTGGATACATTCGGCCTAGGTTTCCCGCAGCTTGCTCGTCCGGGGGTGCTACTGCGCCCTGGGTGCCTGGCGCCCAGCTCACACCCCCACCTTGCCGCCGAGAGGGGCACGTGCGGGCCTGGCGGACTTGGTATGGAGATCTACGACGACATCCTCGAGACCATCGGTGACACGCCGCTGGTGAGACTGCGGCGGTTCGCCCCCGAAGGCGCCTGTATCGCGGCGAAGGTCGAGTACTTTAATCCGGGCTCGAGCGTGAAGGATCGGATCGGCCTGGCGATGATCGAGGCCGGCGAGAGGTCAGGGTTGTTGAAACCCGGCGGCACGATCGTCGAGCCGACCTCGGGCAACACCGGTCTGGGGTTGGCGATGGCGGCGGTGTTGAAGGGCTACAAGATGGTTTGCACCGCTCCCGACAAGGTCCCCCCCGAGAAGGTGGCACTGCTCGAGGTCTTCGGTGTCGAGGTCGTTCTCTGCCCCACCGAGGTACCGGCCGATGATCCGCGCTCCTACTACAAGGTCGCCGAACGGATCCGCGACGAGCAGGGTGCCTACCTGCCGTATCAATACTACAATCCGGCGAACCCGGAGGCTCACTACCGGACCACCGGCCCGGAGATCTGGCGGCAGACCGAGGGCCGCGTCACCCACTGGGTGGCGGGGGTCGGCACCGGCGGCACGATCAGCGGTACCGGCAAGTTCCTGAAGGAGAAAAACCCGGCGATCAGGGTGGTGGGAGTCGACACCGAGGGCAGCGTTTACGCCTACTACAAGGAGCACGGTGAGCTGCCACCTCTGGAGCAGATCCACCAGTATCTGATCGATGGCATCGGTGAGGACTTCATGCCCGAGACGGTCTGGTGGGATGTCATCGACGAGATCATCACCATCGACGACAAGAGCGCCTACGACGCCACCTTGGAGCTGGCCCGCAAGGAGGCGCTCTTCGTCGGCTCCTCGTCGGGGGCCGCCGCTGCCGGGGCACGGCTGGTGGCGCAGACACTGCCGGACGAGGCGCTGGTGATCACCCTGTTTCCCGACTCCGGCGAGCGCTACCTCTCCAAGCTCAATGCCGCCTGGCTGCGGCAGCACGGGTTGTGGGACGGGGAGGGGGTTTCGGGCTAGACTCGATTTGCGATGCGTGTGCCGGCGGCTATACTTGCGCGCGGGTGCTCGCGCCTGGCTGCTCTCCGGCCATGGTAAGGTTGGGGATCAGACCACTGGCTTCCGGGACGAATCGATGAATTCCACGATCACCTCACTGACACGCATCAACCCGCGGGTGTGCATGGATCGGTTGATCCTGCAGGCCGAGAATGCAAACGGCATCGACACGCGCCAGCTGCGGGCCGGCGATACCCTGGTCATCAGGACCTGCAACACCTTCTATACCTTGCGCCTCGCCGATCCCGGCAAGGGCGCAGGGGTGGCGACCAGCGACGGCCGCTTCATCACTGACGAATCAGAGGCGAGCCTGCTCGGCTCTACTCTTTCGGGGCGGGGAACGATGGTGAAGATGGGCTGGATCCTGCTGGGCTACCGGATGGTGCTGTTCATACCAGGCCAGGAGCTGGTGACCTCACCTGTCCAAAGCGTGATGGTCAACGGCATGCCGGTGGTACCGGCCGCGGGCACGCACTGACCAGCACCGGCTCATGTCTTTGCTCTCTCATCGGCATGGTCCTCTCCGCCGCTTTCGCAGGGACATCGTTACCTGCCTCGCTCTGGCCTTGGTCGTGCCGCTGCTTTCGGGCTGCCCCACCACGGGCGGTGGCAGAGCGGCAGGCTTCGACATCGTCGAGGCATCGATTGCTCAGATTCATGAGGCGATGGAGTCGGGCCAGCTCACGGCCCGACAGCTGGTCGAGGCCTATCTGGCCCGTATCGATGCCTATGACAAGAAGGGGCCGGCGCTGAACGCCATCATCACCATCAACCCCAATGCCCTGGCGCGGGCCGACGAGCTCGACGCCGAGTTCGCCCGCCCGGGCTTTTCCGGCCCGCTGCACGGCATCCCGGTCATCGTCAAGGACAACTTCGACACTCACGATCTTCCTACCACCGCCGGTTCGCTTTCGCTCGTGGGATCGCTGCCGCCCGACGACGCCTTCCAGGTGCGCCGGCTGCGGGAAGCGGGCGCCATCGTCCTGGCCAAATCGAACATGGCCGAGTTCGCCTTCTCACCGTACGAGACGGTCGGCTCGGCGCTGCCCGGCTACACGCGCAATCCGTACGCCACCAACCGGGTCACCGCCGGCTCCAGCGGCGGCACCGCGGCGGCGGTGGCGGCGAGCTTCGGGGCGGTGGGGATGGGCAGCGATACCGGCAACTCGATTCGCGGGCCTTCTTCGCACCAGTCCCTGGTGGGTATCCGCTCCACCATGGGGCTCACCAGCCGGGACGGCATCGTGCCGCTCAACTTGTCGCGCGACATCGGCGGGCCCATCGCCCGCAGCGTGGCCGACGCCGTG
>JBHHYG010000301.1:0-4446 GCA_046757445.1 Acidobacteriota bacterium | reverse complement strand
GGTGTTATTTGGCGGTAGCGGCTATCTGACCGTGCGCTGGGCGTTGAGCGGCGAGGAGTTGGACGTGCCCGATGTCATCGGGCTGTCGCCGGAGGAAGCCGCGGAGCGCCTCACTCGGAGCGGGCTCGCTTCGGAGTTGGCGGAAGAGAGGTTCGCCGACCAGCAGATCCCGACGGGCCACGTGCTGCGCCAGAATCCCCCTGCTGGCACTGCGGTCAAGCGCCAACGGTCGGTGCGCCTCACTCTCTCCTCGGGGCTGCCGCAGGTGGTGGTGCCCAACACCCGTGGAGATGTCTTCACCCGAGCCCAGATCGCACTCCTGCAGCGAGACGTGGCGGTCGAGTACATTGCTCGAGTGCACAGCTACGAGGTTGAAGAAGATCGGGTTATCGCGCAGCAGCCGGATGCGGCCGAAGTGGAGGCAGGAAGCAGCCCGCCGGCCCGCCTACTCGTCTCCCTGGGTCCGCCGCCGGTCATCTATCTCATGCCCGACCTCGTCGGGCGGCCGTTGGAGCAAGTGAAAGCGTTCCTTCAAGTCAATGGCTTCCGGCTGGCACCGGTAGGTGAGCGTAAGATTTCCTCCGTCCCGCCGGGCACGGTGGTGCTGCAGGAGCCAGCGCCGGGTTATCAGGTGGCTGAGGGCTCGGTGGTCAAGTTGACGGTCTCCTCATGAGTGGAGGAAGGGAGGTCCAGCTTGCTCCGTCGCTGCTGGCAGCGGCTTCAACCGATCTCGGCGCTGTCGTGCAGCAGCTCTCGGGGCTGGTTGACATCTTCCACGTGGACGTCATGGACGGTCATTTCGTTCCCAACATCTCGATGGGGCCCTCCGTCGTATCGGCGTTGCGGGAAGTCACCGAGGCGAGGCTCGACGTCCATCTCATGGTGGCTGACCCGGATCGCTGGATCAGCCGTTACCGGGACGCCGGGGCCGATTGGATCAGCGTCCACGTCGAAGCGGCGACTCACCTCGAGCGAACTTTGAGCTGCATTCGTGACAGCGGCGCGCGCGCCGGGCTGGCCCTGAACCCCGCCACGCATCCCCTGGGTCTCGAGTACGTGCTCGAGGACAGCGACTTGCTGTTGGTGATGTCCGTGAATCCGGGGTTCGGGGGCCAGAGCTTCCTGCCCCATACCTTCGAGAAGATAGCGGCGCTCCGCTCCGCGCTCGATGCCATGGGCCGGAGTGGAGTGCAGATCGAGGTGGACGGCGGTGTCAACGAGGATAACGCTGCCGCCTGCGTGGGGGCAGGCGCCGGGATCCTGGTGGCAGGCTCTTCGGTGTTCGGCGCCGATGACCCCGTCGCTGCCGCTCGGGCCATCCTCGTCGCGAGCGCTACAGGGAGCGGCAATGCGCCTTGAACGAAGCGGTCCTGCAGGCGTGTGCGACCGAGTACCTCGATGAAGTGCCTGGTCACCGGCGCTGCCGGATTCATCGGCTCACACCTGGCCGAGGCGTTGCTCGTCGCTGGCGCCGATGTGGTGGGAATCGACGGCTTCCTCGACAACTACTCCCGTCAGCGTAAGCTCTCGCAAGTCCAACAGCTACGCCAGGATCCGCGCTTCCGCCTCGTCGAGGGTAGGATCCAGGAGCAGGAGCTGGAGCCCCTCTTAGAGGGAGTCGACCGTGTTTATCACCTGGCGGCTCTACCGGGTGTTCGACCCTCATGGGGCAGGGCTTTCGAGCACTATCTCGATCACAACGTGCTGGCTACCCAGCGTCTACTCGAGGCATGCCTCGAAGCGAGGGTTTCCCGCTTCGTCTACGCCTCCTCTTCGTCGGTGTACGGCGATACCGATCGTCTGCCGATGAGCGAGACTGCACGTACACGGCCTTTCTCACCGTATGGGGTTTCCAAGCTGGCCGCTGAGCAGATGGTACGTCTCTATTATCGCAACTTCGGCCTGGCCACCGTCAGCGTTCGTTACTTCACCGTCTATGGGCCACGCCAGCGGCCCGATATGGCAATTCAGCGGTTCTTGAAGGCGGCGCTGGCGGGTGAGCCGGTCATCCTCTTCGGTGACGGCGAGCAGGGGCGAGATTTCACCTTCGTGGCCGATGCCGTCTCGGCAACCTGTCGGGCGGCTGACATGGGAGAGCCTGGTGGTGTGTACAATGTGGGAGGCGGCAGCCACGTGTCGTTGAACGAGCTGATCGCTGCGATCCAGGAAGTCTCGGGCGCGCGACTGAAGGTTCGGAAAGAGGCTGCCAAGCCGGGTGACGTCCGCTTCACCCAGGCCGATGGTTCGTTGGCACGATCGGTGCTCGGCTTCGTTCCCCGTACCTCGCTGGAAGATGGCCTGGCCTGCCAGTGGGCCTGGTTGAAAGAAGCTGACGGCGTCGACAGCCGAGGATGATCATGCAGCCTCCATCCGCTCATCCGCGACCAATCTCCTTGGCAATGGCTGCCGGGGCCTTGCTGGTGTCTTGGATTGCCAGCGGCTGTGGGGGGAAGGGTCCGGTTCTGACACCGGACCCCACCGGCGAGGCACTCTACGAGCAAGGACAGGAAGAGCTGGCCAAAGAACACTGGCACAATGCTGCGGACATCTTCGACACGGTGCTCAAGAACTACCCGTCCAGCCCGCACCTGGCCGAGGCACGGCTCGGCCTGGGCCAGGCAAACTACGAAATAGGTCGCCCGGAGACCTACATTATTGCCATTGATGCTTTTCAGAGTTTTCTCACCTATCACCCTTCTCATCCTCGGGCTGACTACGCTCAGTACATGATCGGCATGTCGTACGTGGCACAGATGCGGGCAGCGGATCGTGACCAGACGGAGACCAAGAAGGCCGTTGAGGCCTTCGAGCAATTCCTCGAGGTCTACCCGAACAGCGATCTGCTCGCGGAGGCTCAAAGGCAGCTCAACAGAGCACGGGACCGGCTGGCGGATAGCGAGTATAGGATTGCCCGCTGGCAACTGTCGCAGAAGTACTACGATGCTGCCCGCGCCCGCGCCAACGACGCCCTGGAGACGTTTCCCGCCACCGGCTCCAGATGTAGCTTGCTCTTCGTTCTCGGGGAGACCTATTACTTGGAGGGGAAGGATCGACAGGAGGCGGTCAGGTACTACCAGGAGATTGTCGATCAACACCCGGATTGCCGCTACGCGGCGCGCGCGGAGAAGCGTCTGCTCAAGCTCGACTCGTCCCAGGCTAGTTGACTTGCTCCACCACCACGTAGGGTCGTTTCCCCTGAGCCTCGTGGTAGGTGCGCATGAGGATCTCCGCGATCACACCCATGAGAAGGAACTGTAATCCCACGATGACACCCAGCACGGCGAAGTAAAGTAGGGGATTTCCGGTCATGTCGACGAACCACCAGACCTTCATGACGACCACCGCCAGCAGCGACGACAACGCCAGTGCCCAGGAGAGCAAGCCGGCCATGCCGAAGACCTTGATCGGATGTGCGCCATAGCTCATCAGGAACTTCACCACCGCCAGGTCGAGTAAGACGGTCAGGGTACGGGAGATGCCGTACTTTGACCGCCCACGCCGACGTGGGCGGTGGCTCACCTCGACCTCGGTGACACGGCCGCCGGCCCAGGCTCCCAGGGCCGGTATGAAACGATGTAGCTCACCGTAGAGCTCGAAACGCCTCAGAAGCAGTCGGCGGTAGGCCTTCAGCGTGCAACCATAATCGTGGAGATGGACCCCGGTGATGCGCGATATCAGCCAGTTGGCCAGGCGTGAGGGAATGGTGCGATTCAAAAGGCCGTCCTTCCTGGCCCGCCGCCAGCCGCTGACGATGTCGTGTCCTCCCTCCAAGAGTGCCACCAAACGGGGGATGTCTTTGGGATCGTTCTGCAAATCGCCGTCCAGTGTGACCACCACCGGCGCGCGTGCCTCGTGGAAGCCGGCCGACAGTGCCGCCGTCTGGCCGTAGTTCTGGCCGAAACGCAGCAGTCGCAATCGGTGATCGCCTGCGGCGAGGGTACGCAAGCGTTCGAAGGTCTCGTCGGTACTGCCGTCGTCGATACAGATGATCTCGTAGCTACTGCCCATCGCCGCCAGCGCTGCGCCGAGCTCCTCGAGCAGCGGTGCGACATTTTCCTCCTCGTTGTGCAGCGGGATGACGATGCTCAGCCCGGGGTTCGTGCGGTTGCTGATCGGTGGCTGCGCCATATGAGGCATTTCCTGCCTGATGCTTTGCTGCCCCGCCACGGTGACGTCACGGCGCCGGCTGTTGCTCACAACAACCCCGATTCGCACTGGGCAGCTTCTTACAAAAAAGAGGACTTCAGTTGGTCCACCTCGACATGATAGCCTGAAGTCATGCTCAAACTGCATGCAAGTAGGCGAATCCTGCTGGTGCTGGTTGGCTGCGCCCTCATCGGTGTGCTGGCTACGAGCGCCGCAGCCGATACGATCTACATGAAGAATGGTCGCGTCATTCGCACCTCCGAGGCTCGTATCGAGGGTGATCGGGTGATCTTTCTCCAG
>JBHHYG010000300.1:0-4447 GCA_046757445.1 Acidobacteriota bacterium | reverse complement strand
GCATTTCTCAACGGCGGTCGTCGCGAGGGGGTGTAGAGGCCTGCGGCTGCAAGGCGCGCGCAGGATCGGGCGCGGAGGCGTACTCGTGCAGTACGTCGAGCACGCGAGCCAAGCGCAACGCCGCAGACGCGGGCCTCTCCACCACCGTAGCAGACTGCCGTTGAGATATGCAGGCTAGGATTCGAGTGGATCGGAAGCATCCTTCAGCACCCCAGATCACCCCAGCAATGCAACAAGATAGCCAGAGCAGCGGCGCTGGCCGTGTCGGTGCGCAACACCCTCGGGCCCAAGCTGATGGGCACAGCGCCATGGTCGATCGACTGCCGGCGCTCTTCGGGACTCCAACCTCCCTCGGGTCCAACCATCAGGGCTACGTTAGCGGGGGCAGGTGCCGCCAGCGCCTGGCGCAAGCCAGCCGGCCCGCCCGGGTCGAAGAGGAGGACCAGTGGCGGCAGTTCTCCCCATGCCAGCTCCTCGACCGAGACCGGGGCCAAGATTCCCGGTACCTGCTGCCGCCGCGATTGCGACGCCGCAGCGCTGGCGATGCGCTGCCATCGCAACTGCCGGCGGCGGAGCGCATCGCTGCCGGCCGGTCGCTGGCTGCGCTGCGCCAGCACAGGCAAAATGCACTCTACCCCCATTTCGGTAACCTGTCGCACGATCAGGTCCATACGTGACAACCGTGCCGGCAGCCCCTGCACCAGCCAGCACCTGAGGGGAGGCTCGACGTGGCCCTCGATCTCTCGCAGCAGCCTTGCCTGCCCGCGCGTGCGGCCCACCTCGACGAGCTCCGCTTCGATCTCCCTGCCCTGACCATCGAAGAGATAGACGCGGTCGCCGGCCCGCAATCGCAGTACATGCAAATGACGCAACGGCGGACCGAAGATCTCCACCGGATCAGAGTGAAGGGCTTCGGGAGAAAGCCGCAGCCGGCGACGGGCTCTGGGCTTAACCAACGAGGTTGCGCAACCGATCCCACCACGAGCCGCTCTCACCTTCAGTAAGAGGTTCAGGCGTTACCTCCGCCAGCTGTTCGATGAGATGGCGCTGCTCGGGAGTGAGCTTTGAGGGTGTCACCACCTGTACGGCGACCCGCAGGGCACCGCGCCGGCCACCGTTGAGGCTCGGCACCCCTCGGCCGCGGAGCGTGAAAAGATCGCCGGACTGCACCCCGGGCGGGATTTTCAGGCTCGCCTCTTCCTGGTCCAGTGTTGGCACACCCACCACTCCGCCGAGGGCCGCTTTGGGAAAGGAAACTGGAACTCGTGTATATAAGTCACGGCCACGGCGGACAAAATCGGGGTGCTCCAGCACCCGAACGATCACCTCGAGGTCACCGGCAGGAGCGCCCCGCAGTCCGGCCTCGCCCTCCCCGCGCAGCCGTAACCTGGCACCGCTGTCAACACCGGCGGGAATCCGTACCCTCAGATTTGCGTCGCCACGTACTCGTCCCTGGCCCCTGCAGGCAGGGCAGGGGTTGCTCACCACCTGACCGCTGCCAGAACAGCTCACACAGGGCCGCGACAAGGTAAGGAAGCCATGCCGTTGATTGAGATTGCCGCTACCGCCGCAGTGGGGGCAGCGGCTGGCTGCCGTACCATCGGCTGAGCCTGTGGCACTACATTGATCACAGGGCTGGTGGCGGGTCACTTCGAGAACCACTTCGGTGCCTCTCACGGCATCCGCGAGGTCGACCTTCAGCTCGTACCTGAGGCTAGCGCCACGGCCTGACTGTTGCGCCGCACGTCCAAAGCCTCTGAACATGCCGCCAAAGCCGAAAAAGTCGCCGAGTATGTCCGCGAAGTCAGCAAAGATCTCCGTGTCGAATGGCTGACCACCACCCCGCAAGCCTGCCTTCCCGAAGCGATCGTATCGGGATCGCCTTTCCGGATCAGCGAGCACCGAATAGGCCTCAGCCGCAATCTTGAAGCTTTCTTCGGCCTCCGGATCGCCTGGATTCCGGTCCGGATGGTACTTGAGTGCTGCCCGCCGGTAGGCTTTCTTGATCTCCTCTTGGCTGGTGTCGCGGCTGACGCCGAGCACTTCGTAGTAATCCCGATCAGCCACCTTATTTGGCCTTCTCTTTACGGCCGGAGTTTTCGGCCTCGTCGGCATCGTCCATGCCGGATGGCTTCACCGCCACCGCCACCTTCGCCGGTCGCAATAAACGATCTTTCAGTAAGTAACCAGACTGGAAGACTTCCACGATGCTCCCGTCGGGGACCTCGTCGGTTTCGTGGCGAGCCATGGCCTCGTGGTGACGCGGGTCGAAAGCCTCTCCCACCGGCTCCAACTTCTCCACCCCGAGCTTGGCCAGCGCAGCCTCGACACCCCGGAGAATGAGCATCATCCCCTGGTGATAGACTTCCGCGTCTTGTCCCTGGTTGTCGACGGCGCGCTCGAAATCATCGATCACCGGAAGCAACTCTCGCAACACCTCCGCCTGCGCGGTCTTGGAGAGCCCGGCACGTTCCTGTTGGATCCGGCGACGATAATTGATCATCTCGGCCTGCCGGCGCAGCAGCTGATCCTGCAGGTGCTCGATCTGCCCCTGCAGTTGGTCCAGCAGGTCCTGCTGCTGCTCGTCGCCTGTTACTTCCAGCTCCGGGCTCTCAGCGACCTCTCGCTCGGTGGCCCCTTGGCGGGCATCTCCACCAGGCAGCCCCTCTGCCTCCTGTTCGGCAGCCCCCGCGACCTCATCGGCCACCGGAGAACCGTGAACGGAGTCGGCCTTTTCGTCGGACTCAGTCTTGGGGTGGATCTTCTTGCGATTCATGTTGGTTGAGGATGCCCCGCGGCTTGCCCCTGGGCCGGCCCCATGTGCCCACAAGGCCCACGCGCCACGCCCGAAAGGGGATATTTCGGAATTGGGTCAGGGGTTCAGCTCGGTGATCATCTCGCTTGTGGCCCGCGCCATCACCGAGACCACCGGAATCGCCCGAGCGTACTCCATGCGGGTAGGTCCAAGGACCCCCATCGCCCCCACTGGCTGCTCACCCGCGCCGCCATAACCAGCGGCGACCAACGTGCAGTTTCCCAGGGCCGCCGGCAGGCGCTCGGCCCCGATCAGAACACGCGGCCGCCTGCCCGCTCCACACTCGTTCAACACTTGGCTCAGTTCGGTTCTTTCCTCGAAGGTGGCAAATAACGCCTGGAGGGCGTCCGCATCGGCCAGCTCCGGGCTGTCGAGAAGTCGCGAAGCGCCCTCTACGAGGACTTCAGCCCCGTCGATTCCCGGGCCGAGCCAACGCTCCCCGAGCAATAGTGCCAACCGCAACCGTGGATCCACCGCGCCGCTGATGGAACTCGCCATCTCCAAAATCCGCTCACGCACATCCCCCAAGGTAAGTCCGCAGAAACGTTCCAACAGGCATTGAGCAGCGCCCTGCAGATCGCCCTCCGAGAAGTCGTCCTCGAGGCCGATGGCCCTAGTGTGCACCATGCCGCCACGGGTGATGAAGACCACCAGGATGCGGCCGCTTCCGAGGCGGACGAACTCGATGTGACGGATGATCGTATCGGCCGGTGGAGGCACGAGCACCACGCCGACGTGGTTCGACATCTCCGAGAGCAAGCTACAGGCTCGCTGCAGGAGACCTGCCAACTCCAAGTGGGCCGCATAGAGCTTCTGCTTGACCCAATTCTCATCCACCGGTCGCAGCTTGCCCTGCTGTACCAGGCGCCTCACATACACCTTGTACCCCAGCGCGGTGGGCGTTCGGCCAGCCGATGTATGCGGTTGCCGAAGCAGGCCCAGCGCCTCGAGTCCCGCCATGATATTGCGGACGGTGGCGGAGCTGATCAGCTCGGGAAGCTCCTCGGCCACAGTCTTCGAGCTGACCGGATTGCCGCTGTCGATAAACTTCCTCGCCACAATATCGAAAACCCTGGCGCTACGTGGGTCGAGTTGATTCAACATGGGCGCCCTCGCCAACTGTCATTGTCGGGGCTCGCTACCAGCGCACCTGCTAGCCCGAGCTTCTCAATGGGTCGTGGAGCGAGCGGGCAGTTGGGTCGCGAGAACAAGGCGCGCGCCGGTTCGAGGGCGCAGGCGTACTCGTGCCATACGTCGAGCCCTTGAGCCAAGCGCAACGCAGTCATCGCGACCATTGCGCTTGCGCAGCCGCGAGCCGTTGAGAAATGCGCGCCAGGTAGGCCATCGTGCACATGAGTGGAGTCACCAGTTTAGCACTCACGAGAGAAGAGTGCTAAACGCAACAACCTCGTTCACGGGACCCGTCGGTGAGACTGCCCGGTTCCGCTGCCGACTCCATGCTACCATGCTTAGGTATGGCTGCCTCTGGTCGTCCTTCTCGAGCCCCCGGCCGTGGGGCTGTGGCCCCACTCTCGCACTTGGCCACAACCTTGCAGCGGAGCGCCCGATGGCTGACCTCGCCGCGTCAGCTGCTCGTGGCCAGCACACTGGCCATCGTTCTCGGCGTCTCCA